>NZ_JBBBEI010000013.1:0-197547 GCF_037132455.1 Huijunlia imazamoxiresistens
ACGGCCTCGAACCTGCGCGGCGGCATGGAGCTGACCCTTTCGTACAAAAGCTTTCTGAACATCCGCAACTCCTCGCTCGAAAATACCCGGTGCCCCAGGTTCTAGGGGCCGGGGGCGTCAGGCGGCTGAACTTGTAAACTCGTAAACTTCTTTTCCGCTCCATGATTTAATTTTGACATCGAAATATTCTGCGGGTGCCTGCCGGTATGAAGGAATACCAGCCGATCGCCGGAAATATTATGTCCAAACTGTTTATGAGCCGTCCTATTTCTCCTGAAAAGAAGCCCCTGTTTTTTATTACCGCAGTTTTCCTGTTGCTGGTTGCCAGCTCCTTTCTGTCCCGGAACTGGAAGTTGGCCGCCGTCAAGCGCCTGGATTTTCTTTCCGACCTGACCGTGCCGGAACAGGCGCCCTTCCGGCCGGCAAAAAATGCCCGGCGCGCAGGCAGCACCGTTGCCGCCTTCCGCGACTTCCGTTCCTTCAACGGCATCACCACCTACGAACCCCGGGCCCCCTATGCACTGCACCGGTTTATAGCCGCTTTAAAAGAATTGAAAGCCGGCCGCCGCAGGAAAGTGACCATTGCTTATTTCGGCGATTCGATGATCGAAGGCGACCTCATTTCCGAAGACCTGCGCCGCCTGCTGCAGGATGTCTTCGGCGGCAGCGGTGTGGGCTTCGTACCCGTCACCTCCATCGTGGCGCCCTTCCGCAAGACCATCATCCACTCCTTTAGCGATAACTGGGTCGACAAGAATTTTAAAAATACCAAAGGCGACCACCACCTGTTCCTGTCGGGACATTATTACCTGCCGGGAAGTGCGGCCACCGTCAGCTACGAAGCCTGCGCCCAGCCGCACCTCGACCGCATGCCCCGGGCTTACCTGTTGTATGGCCGGCCGGAAGGCGCCTTGTCGGTGGAGGTGAACGGGAAGGCCTTTCAACTCGGGGGCAAGGCCCCTTTCAACCAGGTGCTGGTGGATACCAACTGCCATTCGCTGGCCGCCCGTTTCCGGGGAAGGGCGCCCATCTACGGCTTTTCCTTCGAAGGCGACAGCGGTGTATACGTAGACAACTTCTCGTTCCGCGGCATCATCGGCACCGAGCTGGCGCACCTCGATTCCAGTCTCCTGGGCACCATCAGCCGGGTGCGGTCCTACGACCTGATCATCTTCCAGTACGGTCCCAACCTGCTGTACAAGCCGGCCCTGCAGGATTTTGCCTCGTACCGCGAGCCGATGGAGGAAGTGGTGGAAAAGTTTGAACAGGCCTTTCCCGGCGCCAGCACGCTGCTGGTGAGCACGGCCGATAAATCGTTCCGCTACGGCGGCAAAATGGCAACGGCCCTGGGGGTGGAACCCCTGCTGGAAACGCAGAATGAAGTGGCCCTGAATACCCGCTCGAACCTGTGGAACCTGTACCGGGCCATGGGCGGGCGCAATTCCATGGTGCGCTGGGTGGAGGGCGACACTACCCTGGCCAACAAGGATTATACGCATGTCAACCGGCCGGGGGCGCGGCGCATCGGCACCTTGTTGTTTGAAGCCATCATGAAAGAGTATGCGCTGGCAACCGCAAATCGTAAATCATAATTTATTACGCATTGATGAACATAAGGTTCTTTCTACCGCTGGTTTTTCTTTTCCTGCTGCCGGCGCTGGTTTTCGGGCAGGAGCAGGAGCGGTCCGTGCAGGTGGGCCAGCATAACTCCCTGGAAGGCTTTCATAACCTGCAGGTACTGTCGGGTAAAAACCGGCTGGCGGCGGTGGTCGTGGACAGCCCTGCAGTGCTGCGCATCCTGCACCTGGGCGACAGCCATGTGGCGGCCGGGCAGTATAGCCGGGCGCTTGCCGACTCGCTGAACCGGTACTTCCGGCAACGGAAGGACTCGGGCAGAACCCTCTTCGATACGGTGGTGGTGCAGGTGCAGGCAAAGAACGGCGCCACGGCCCGCTCGTTCCTGCGCAACGGGTACCGCAGCGAGGCCGTCACCGCCTTTGCGCCCAACCTGGTGGTGCTGTCCTTCGGCACCAACGAAGCCAACGGCCCCTACCAGCCCGATTCGCTGGCCGCCGGCTACCAGCGCTTCCTGCAACGGCTGCAGGCCGACTGCCCGGGAGCGGACATAATAGTGACCACTGCCGGCGACTTTTTCAAAAAGTCACGCGTTGCCATGCCCGGCCTGCCCGCCTACGTCTACCGCACCAATTACGATGTGCAGCTGCTGAATACTTTTTTGAAATTCTTTGCCGCCGGCAACAACCTGGCGCTCTGGGACTGGTACACCGTCATGGGCGGCGAGGGGTCGGTGGTGCGCTGGCATGCCTACGGCTTTGCCCGTGAAGACAGGATACACCTGACCCCCGAGGGTTACCGCCTGCAGGGAAAATTGTTTGCTACCGCCATCATCAACTTTCTGAACCTGGTCCCATGATCTCTTTTTCCAAAATACTGGAACAACTGCAATACGATCCTGCCAACCCCCTGTTGTTCAACAGCGGGTTTTTCCTGTATTTCCTGTTTGGCTTCACCCTGCTGTATTATGCCGTGCGCCACCACCACGTGGCCCGCACCGCCCTGTTTACGTTGTTCTCGCTCTACTTTTTTTACAAGGCCTGCGGCCTGTATGTCGGCCTTATCATCCTGTCGGCGGTGGTGGACTTCGCCCTGTCGAACCTCATTTACCGGGTGGAGCGGCCGGCCGCCAAGAAGTTTTTGCTGGTATGCAGCATGGTGCTGAACCTGGGCCTGCTGTTTTATTTCAAGTACACCGATTTCTTTATTGCCCTGGCCAATGATCTGTCGCTTACGCACATTCACCCGCTGAACCTGATCCTGCCCATCGGCATTTCGTTCTACACTTTCGAAAATTTGAGCTATACCCTCGACGTGTACAAGGGCGAGTTCAAGCCCATTAACAGCTTTCTGGACTACCTGTTCTTCCTGTCCTTCTTTCCAAAGCTGGTGATGGGGCCCATTGTGCGGGCATCGGATTTTATCCCGCAGATCCGCCAGCCCCACCGGGTAACGGACGAGGACTTTACCTAAGGTTTTTCGCTGGTGGGGGCGGGCCTGTTCAAAAAAATCATTCTTTCCGATTACATCAACGTCAACTTCGTCCAGTACATTTTCGACGATCCCTCCAGACATACCGGGCTTGAGTGCCTGCTGGGCGTGTACGGCTATGCCCTGGTGATCTACTGCGATTTTTCGGGTTATTCCGAAATGGCCATCGGCATGGCCCGCTGGTTCGGCTTCCGCATACCCGAAAACTTCCGCATGCCCTACCAGAGCGCCACCATCACCGAGTTCTGGCGGCGGTGGCATATTTCGCTTTCCAGCTGGCTGCGCGACTATTTGTATATACCGCTGGGGGGCAACCGCAAAGGCAAGGTGCGCACCTACGTCCACCTGTTCATCACCATGGTGCTGGGCGGCTTCTGGCATGGCGCCAGCTGGAACTTCCTGATCTGGGGCGCCCTGCACGGCGGTATGCTGGCGGTGGAAAAGCTGGTGGGCGGACCGCAAAAAGTGCAGGCCGCCGGAAGAGTAGGAAAGTGGCTGGGTGTATTGTTTACCTTTCACTTCGTGTGCTTTTGCTGGATCTTTTTCAGGGCAGCCACCCTGGAGGATGCGCTGGTGGTCATCCGGCAGGTCTTTTCCAATTTCGGCGCTTCGGGTATCGGGGAGCTGTGGGCCCATTACGGCAATGTGTTCGGGATGATGGCGCTGGGCTTTCTGTTCCAGTTCGTTCCCTGGCAGATGGCCGAGGGCCTGCGCCTGCGTTCGGCTGCCTGGCACCCGGTGGTGCACGTGCTGCTGTTCCTGCTTTTTATGTTTCTCTGCGTGCAGGTAAAAACCGCCGAACAGGTGCTGCCCGTCTATTTGCAGTTTTAGGCTGCCGGCTTCCAACGGGGGCCGTGAAAAATGATACGCTTTGACAAGAAATTGAAACGGACAGATAGGCCGGACTGGGGCCAAATAAATTCCTTTGTGAACGGTTTTCCCGGTTTTATATTTAGGAAAACCTTCCAAACGATTACCCAACCCCAAGCATGTCCATGAACAGGAATTTATTGCAACGATTGTCGGCCGCCTGCCTGCTGCTGTTACTGTACACTACCGCCGCCGCCCAGGAACTGAAATCTCCCAACGGGAACTTTGTCATGACCTTCTCCCTGCAGGAAGGAGGCGTTCCCACCTACCGCCTGTCCTTCAAAGGCCGGCCCGTCATCAAACAAAGCAGGCTGGGCCTCCAGCTGAAATACGAGGCGCCCAAAAGCAAGGAGGAAGCCGAAGGCGACATGAAGCAAAAGCTGGTCAACCCCAAAGCCTCCCTCTACGACAACTTTACCCTTGCCGGCACCCAAACCGCCACCTTCGACGAACGCTGGAGCCCCGTCTGGGGCGAGGAAAAAGCCATCCGCAACCACTACAACGAGCTGGCGGTGACCCTCCACCAGAAAGGCATCGACCGGCAACTGCTGATCCGCTTCCGCCTCTTCGACGACGGCCTGGGCTTCCGCTACGAATTCCCCCAACAAAAGAACCTGGCGTACTTCGTCATCAAGGAAGAAAAAACGCAGTTCGCCATGACCGGCAACCATACCGCCTTCTGGATCCCCGGCGACTACGACACGCAGGAATACGATTACACCACCTCGCGGCTGACGGAGATCCGCAGGCTGCAGGCCAAAGCCCGCACGGAGAACGTGTCGCAGCGCTTCTTTTCGCCTACCGGCGTGCAAACCTCCCTGATGCTGAAAACCGACGACGGCCTGTACATCAACCTGCACGAGGCGGCCCTCATCAACTATGCCTGCATGCACCTGAACCTCGATGATCAGAACCTCGTGTTCGAATCCTGGCTCACCCCCGACGCCAAAGGCGACAAGGGCTACCTGCAGGCGCCCTGCACCTCGCCCTGGCGCACCATCATCGTCAGCGACGACGCCCGCGACATCCTGGCCTCCCGCATGACCTATAACCTCAACGAACCCTGTAAGATCAAAGACCCTTCCTTCATCAAACCGGTGAAGTACGTAGGGGTGTGGTGGGAGATGATCACCGGCAAAAGCTCCTGGTCGTATACCAACGACTACCCTGCAGTACAGTTGGGAGTAACGGATTATGCCAAAGCAAAACCCAACGGCACCCATGCCGCCAACACCGCCCATGTGAAAGCCTACATCGACTTCGCCGCCCAACATGGCTTTGACGCCGTGCTGGTGGAAGGCTGGAACGTAGGCTGGGAGGACTGGTTCGGCAATTCGAAGGACTTTGTATTCGACTTCGTCACGCCTTATCCCGACTTTAATGTGCGGGAGCTGCGGGATTATGCGAAGAGCAAAGGCGTAAAGCTGATCATGCACCATGAAAGCTCGGGCTCTACCCGCAACTACGAGCGCTGGATGGACACGGCCTACAAGTTTATGAAGGCAAACGGCTATGATGCCGTGAAAAGCGGCTACGTGGGCGACATCCTGCCCCGGGGCGAGAACCATTACAGCCAGTGGACCATTAACCATTACCAGTATGCGATCGAAAAAGCGGCCGATTACGGCATCATGGTCAACGCCCACGAAGCGGTACGCCCCACCGGCATTGCCCGCACCTGGCCCAACCTCATTGGCAACGAAGCGGCCCGGGGAACGGAATACCAGGCCTTTGGCGGCTCCAGGCCCAACCACGTGGCCATCCTTCCCTTTACCCGCCTGCTGGGAGGGCCCATGGATTATACCCCCGGCATCTTCGAGATGGACATCAGCAAGCTCAACCCCTCCAACCAGTCGCACGTCAACAGCACGCTGGCCAACCAGCTGGCCCTGTACCTGACCCTGTACAGCCCGCTGCAGATGGCGGCCGACCTGCCGGAGCACTACAACCGCTTTCCCGATGCCTTCCAGTTCATCAAGGACGTGGCGGTGGACTGGGACGAAAGTAAATACCTGGAAGCGGAGCCCGGGGCTTACATCACCGTTGCCCGCAAAGCCAAAGGCACAGGACAGTGGTTCGTGGGCAGCGTCGGCGGCGAGCAGGCCCGTACCTCCACCATCAACTTCGGCTTCCTGGAGCCCGGAAAGAAATACGTGGCTACCATCTATGCCGATGCGAAGGACGCCCATTATAAAACCAACCCGCAGGCCTACACCATCCGCAAAGTGGCGGTAACCGCCAAATCGAAGCTGGCGCAGTTCGTGGCCCCCGGCGGCGGCTACGCCATCAGCATCACAGAAGGAGAGAAGTAATTCCCAACATAAGGAAACAAAAAAGCCTTCCCGCTCCAGCGGGAGGGCTTTTTTTATTTTCGGGTTGAGGACTCCGGCTAACATTGCTTAGCTGACCGCCTGATAACAATCAATTTCCCACGCATCCCCGCTCAGGTAAAGCCCGGCCGTAACAGGACACCTTTGTCATGTAAAGCAAACAACAATCTTTTAACACTGAAAAATAGTTTCTTATGACACGCGTACCTCGAATAGCTGTCCTGCCCCTGGTCCTGCTGCTGACCGGACTGACCATGTCCTTTGCCCTGAAAAACACCGCCAACGATTCCACCTTCCGCTCCCAGAACCTAAGCCTGGTGGTAAAAGGCACTTCCACCCTCCACGACTGGGAAATGAAATCGGGCGGCGGCAACTGCCAGGTGACCCTGGCCCTGGGCGCCGGCGATAAGGTGACCGGCCTGTCGGGCCTCAGCTTCACCGCCCCCACCGAAAGCCTCAAAAGCGAACACGCCGCCATGGACAAGAACGCTTACAAAGCCCTGAAGTCCGGTTCGGCTAAAAACATCACCTTCGTGCTGTCTTCGGCCAAGGTAGTACCGGTAGACGCCAGCACCTACACCCTGCATTGCCTCGGCAAGCTGACCATCGCCGGCACCACCCGCGAAACCGACCTGGCCGCCACCGTGAAATACAATGCCGCCGACAAAACCTTCCAGTGCTCCGGCACCAAAAAACTGAAAATGACCGAATACAAAGTAGAACCCCCTTCCTTTATGATGGGCACCGTAAAAACCGGTGACGAAGTAGCCATTTCGTTCACAACAAAAATTGCCCGCTAATCATCCATATCCACAATCACCACTAACCGAAACTTATTTACAACTCCAAAAACTCATTACCATGAAAACAAATCGCTTCAATACCCTGAAAATGGCCCTGCTGCTGGGCGCCGTACTCCCCTTTGCCAGCCAGGCCCAGGAAATCAAAGAGTTCTACCAACGGCCTTCGTACTGGCGGCCTTACGACCAGAGAGGGATCAACGTTTTCGAAACCTCCAAAAAGGCCGACTCCCTGCCCTATGAAGGTCCCCGCATCCGCTTCGGCGCCGGCTTCACCCAGCAGTTCCAGAACCTGAAACACGAAAATACCGCCCTCAACAACGGTGGTACCGGCACCACCGCCCAAACCGCCAACCACCTGTAC
Organism: Huijunlia imazamoxiresistens; assembly: GCF_037132455.1. Classification (NCBI taxonomy): domain Bacteria; kingdom Pseudomonadati; phylum Bacteroidota; class Chitinophagia; order Chitinophagales; family Chitinophagaceae; genus Huijunlia; species Huijunlia imazamoxiresistens. The sequence continues at coordinate 7,431 of NZ_JBBBEI010000013.1, forward strand.
CCACTGACGCCGGGCTTCATGACCGCCCAGGCCAACCTCTTTACCGATGTGCAGCTGGCCGACGGTATCCGCCTGAACGTGACCACTTACCTGTCCTCGCGTCACCACAACGAGGCCTGGGTAAAAGGCGGCTACATCCAGTTCGACAAACTGCCCTTTAAAAGCGGCCTGCTGAACAAGTTCATGGACATTGCCACCATCAAGGTGGGCCACATGGAGGTGAACTACGGCGACGCCCACTTCCGCCGGAGCGATGGCGGCCAGACCCTCCAAAACCCCTTCATGGAAAGTTATATCATGGACGGCTACGCCACCGAGATCGGCGGTGAGGTGATCCTTCAGAAAAACGGCCTGTTCGGCGTGGTCAGCCTGACCAACGGCATGATCAAGGGCCACGTGGACTCCACAACCGCCGGCCTGGATAAAAGCGGCGCCGTGGTGGACGACAACACCAAACGCTCTCCTTCGATCATCCTGAAAGGCGGCCTGGACCGCCAGCTGAACGAAAAGCTGCGGGTGCGCCTGTCGGGTAGCCTGTACCACAACGGCAGCAACGCCGGCAGCGGCCTGACCCTGTACTCGGGCGACCGCACCGGGTCGAACTACCAGAACGTGGTGGAAAAATGGAAAGATGCCGCCGGCGCCGTGCAGGCCTCTACCGCCATGTTTGCTTCGGGCCGCCTGAACCCGGGCTTCACTAAAAAAGTCGACGCCCTGATGCTGAACGGGTTTGTAAAATACGGCGGACTGGAACTGTTCGGTACCTATGAATACGCCGAAGGCCGCGCTAAAACCGAAGCCAACGAGCGCAAAGCCTACCAGGCTGCCGCTGATGTGGTGTATCGCTTCGGACAATCGGAAAACCTGTTCGTAGGTGCCCGCTACAACCGTGCGAAGGCCGAGCTGGCCGGGGCCGTAAACCCGGTAACCGTTGAACGGCAGGCCCTGGCAGGTGGCTGGTTCGTTACCCGCAACGTGCTGCTGAAAGCCGAGCTGGTAAACCAGGAGTATAAAAACTTCGCCAATACCGACTACCGCAACGGCGCCAAATTCAGCGGTTATGTAGTGGAAGCCGTGGTTGGTTTCTAAAGTGAGTGCGATAAAAGCAAGACAGCGTAAATGGGCCTGGAGCAATCCGGGCCCATTTTGCGTAGGGCCTTCCCCGGAGGAACTGATGCCGGTTAGCCCGGGAGCGCCTCCGGGGTGAGCAAGTAGAGCCGGCCGCCTGACCGGGGTCATACCCCCCGCGTCTCCCTTCAGGTAATTTGCAGGAGCAACGAAATTTTCCCCCAATCCCAAAACCTGGTACTATGTTTCGCACTGCCTTCGCCCCCCTGCTGCTCCTGCTTGCCCTGTGCCTGGTCAGCTTTACCACCCCGGGTCCTGCCGGCCCGGCGCCCCGCCCCATCAAATGGACCATCCAGAAGACCAGCACCCTAAGGGTGGCCGGCAAGTCCAATGTTAACGAATTCACCTGCGACCTTACCGGCTACTACCAGCAGGACACCCTGTGCGTAGCCGACAACGCCACCGGCCGGCCGGTGCGCCTGAGCGGCAGCCTGGAGGTGGACGTGTTCCGGTTCGACTGCCACAGCCGCCTGATCACCGGCGACCTGCGCAAAACCCTGAAGGCGGAAGAACACCCGCGGCTGAAGATCCGGTTCCTGACCCTGGAGCAGCTGCCCGTGGCCGGCCTGGCGGCCTTCAACACCAAAGGCCTGGTGGAAGTGGAGCTGGCAGGGGTGCGGAAAACCTTCGAGATCCGGTATGACTTCCAGAAAAGCGGTCCCGCTACCTTCCAGCTGAACGGCGCCCGCACCTTCAGCTTTTCCGACTTCAAGCTGACCCCGCCCCGCAAGCTGGGCGGCGTTATCCGCATCGAGGACCAGTTTGATGTGGACTTCCAACTGATATTGAAACCCTGCTAGGAAGGAAATTGGTTCATTGGTTCATTGGGAATTAGGGGAGACCTCTCCGTAATTTGTTCCCCAACCGACCGGACCGGTTATTAAAACCTGTCAGGGCTCTTTGATGCCCCCTTTAGCTGGCCGCTCCTAATTCCCAATGAACCAATGAACTAATTCCCAATTCCCGCTTCAATCCCTACCTTTGCCTGCTGCGTTTCGCTGGGAATGAATAGGGGAGGAGGGCAATTCCTGCCGGGTTATTCCGTTTTATCAGCGTACCACCAAAACAAACCCACGGCATGAACGAACAGCTTTTCTACCAGAATGTCCTGACCAAGGCAAAAGAATCCGGCATCAATCCCCTGCTGATCATTTCCGGGCTTGAAGGCCTTTATTCCTTCCGCAATGTGCAGCTCGGCTCCATCAACTATTCGCTGCTGGACAGCCTGATCCTGACCATTTTCGCCCTGCGCATCGGCGACCAGTTCCATGCCCTGGCCGAAGAAAAGCTGGCCCATGCCAACGTCAAGGTGAAGGAAGCCGCCTATTACGAACTGCAGGAGTTGAGCAGCGAGGACATCCGGCAGTCGGCCAATCCATACCTGCAGTCCTTTGCCGGTGTAGTGGCCGGGAAAAGCCCTGTGCGCAAATACCACGAAAAAGCCCTGGAAGTGGCTGCCCTGGAAGTAGAGAACGTCCAGAAACGCTTCGGCAGCAACAGCATCGGCTCCATCATCCTCGATATCTGCAAAAACGACCTCCACGACCATCCCGGCCTCTCCGCCCTCTTCGGAGAATAGGGCATTGGCCATTGGACAATGGTCCATAGTGAATGGGAACAAATATTCCTAACCGGCTAAACTATACGCTTTACTCCTGAATTCAGCTTCTTTATTGTCCCGCTTTCCCCTCCCTGGAACCCTGGAACTTTGGAACGAATGAACCCTGGAACGGTTCGAGGCATACCGCTTGCTGGTGTATTCCTGCTCAAACCTTTGTGTTATGAAGAATGCTGGGATCGCCTGCCTCTGTTCTCTTTTCCTGTGCAGTTGCGGTGGCAACAATACTGGTTCGAACGTAGAAGCTCCCGGGGGGGAGAAAACCGGTAGGTCCAGGGTACTGGAAGCCGGCGCCGACCTCCTCCAGGGCAAGTCGCCCCTGAAAAAGATCAATGCCTATCTCGACGGCTTTCATTTTTACAATGGGAATATGAATGCCCAGATGGAGGCCCACCACTACGTGAGCCAGCTGAACGAGGACCTGTACCAGGCCATCATTTATGACGGCAACGGTGAGGATGCCAAGATCATGGGGGTGGAGTATATCGTATCGGAACGCCTGTTCCGGCAGTTGCCCGAAGAAGAAAAAGGACTCTGGCACTCCCACCGGCACGAAGTGAAATCCGGCACCCTGGTGGCCCCCGGCATTCCCGACCTGGCCGAGCACGAGCTGATGGAAAAGCTGGTGTCCACTTATGGCAAAACCATTCATACCTGGCATACCGACCAGCAACGCAACCTGCCCCTGGGGGCGCCCCTGATCATGATGGGCTTTACTAAAGACGGCCAGCTCCGGCCGGAACTGCTGGCCGACCGCGACCGGCGCTTTAAAATTTCTACCGAAGAAAAGAAAAAGAACCGGGCGGACATTCCGGCGCCGCCGGTCCAGCCCGGCGCCGATGCCTGGCAGCAGGGCAACGTACGGCAGCTGGTCGTCAGCAGCCAGGCCGATTCCGCCTTAAACAAACATCACTAAAATAAAAAACACCATATGGAACGGGTAAGAATTGCAACACCGGGAAAGGAGGAACGTAAACGGGAGCAAAAGCTCCGCTACAATATTGAATTTTATGCCACGAAAAATACGGGTTCCATCACCCACCGGATCAAAGAGCTGAATAAAGAGTGGGATGTCGAGCGGGTGCTGGAGGTGCACCTGCCGCTGGTGGCGCTTACCGGCCTGGCGCTGAGCGCTGTTGTCGATAAGCGGTGGCTGGCCCTGCCGGCCCTGGTCCTGGGCTTTTTCCTGGAGCATGCCGTCCACGGCTGGTGTCCACCCCTGCCTTTGCTGCGCAAGCTGGGTTTCCGCACCCGTAAAGAGATCGAACAGGAACGCTACGCCATGAAGCTGCTCCGTGGCGATTTTGACGACCTCGACTCCTCCCGGAAAGGTAAAAGCAATGTCGTGGTGAAAGCTTTGGAAAAATAGGAGAGAAGGTGCGGGGTACGAAGTATCTAAGGAATAAGAAATAAGTAAGAACTGAAAACCTGAAAACTTCCAACAACTAACCCAGGAACTCAGGAACTTTGGAACTCAGAAACTTCCAAAGAACGCGTGAACTCGTAAACTTGTGAACTCGTAAACTGTTAAGAGGATGACTTTTGTCCTGGGCGATATTCACGGGCAGTACAAGGCGCTGATGCAGGTGTTGGAGCGGAGCGGGCTGGATTACGAACGCGACCGTCTGGTGTTCCTGGGCGACGTGGTGGACCGGGGCGGGGCGCCCTTTTCCTGCATCCGGGAGCTGATGAAAATCCGCGATAAAGTGCTCATCCGCGGCAACCACGACCAGAACTTTTACCAGTTTATCCGAACAGGGGTCGATGCCTTCATGGGGGCCAACGGCGTCGCGATTACCAAAAAGCTTTGGCAGGAGCTCGACGCGGAGGACCGGCGCCAGGCGGCCGACTTTTTCCGGCTGCAGGTGCCGTATTATATGGATGAAGAGCGCAACCTGTTTACCCACGGAGGCTTCGACCCCGATGTGGAAGTGGCGAAGCAGGAGGAACGAGTGTTTGCCTGGGACCGCTCGCTCTGGCAACTGGCCGTGCTGCGTCCTGAGGAAAAGATCTCCGGCCGGGAGCAGTTCAACGCCATCTATATCGGTCATACCCCCACGCTGCTGTGGCAGCAAACCACGCCCATGACCTGCGGCGGCATTACCAACCTCGATACCGGCGCCGGCTTTGCCGGGGGGCGCCTCACCCTGATGAACCTGCGCACCGGCGCCTATTTCCAGAGCGATAGCATTGAACTGTAAAATCACCGACTTTTGCCGCGCCGCCGCGGTTGCCGGGTGGATAGAATGAAGAACGTTATGTCGACAGAAGATAAGGCTATAAAAACCAGCTACCTGAGCATTGCCGGCAATGCCAGCCTGGCCGTCATCAAGGGGGTAACCGGCTACCTGGGCAATTCCTACGCCCTCATTGCCGATGCCATCGAATCCACCTCCGATATCTTTTCCTCCATCCTGGTGTTGTTCGGACTGAAGTATTCCTCCCGCCCGGCCGACAAGAACCATCCCTACGGGCACGGCAGGGCCGAAACCCTGGTGACCTTTATCGTGGTGGGCTTCCTCATTGCCTCGGCTACGGTCATCGCCTACGAAAGCATCCAGAACATCCGCACGCCGCATGCCCTGCCCAAACCCTACACGTTGGTGGTGCTGGGGGTTATCGTAGTGATCAAGGAAATATTTTACCGCATTGTGCAGAAAAGGAGCAAAGAAACGGGCAGCTCCTCGCTGCAGGCCGATGCCTGGCACCACCGCAGCGATGCCATTACCTCGCTCACGGCTTTCGTGGGCATATCCGTGGCCCTGATCCTGGGCAAAGGCTACGAAACGGCCGACGACTGGGCGGCCCTGCTGGCATCGGGCATCATTTATTACAACGGCTACCTCATTTTCCGTCCCGCCCTGGGCGAACTGATGGACGAGCATATGTACGACGACATGATCGACGAGATTCGCGGCATTGCCCTTACCGTGGAGGGGATCGTCGATACCGAAAAATGCCATGTGCGTAAATCCGGCGTCCGGTACCATGTGGACCTGCATGCCCGGGTGGATGGTGCCATCAGTGTCCGGGAGGGCCATGACATTGCCCACCGCCTCCAAGCGGTGCTGCACCAGCGCCTGCCGCAGCTCGGCGGCATCCTCATCCACATTGAACCGGCTTAGGCCTCCCGCTTCTTATGGCACCCTTTTTTCAGCAGTTTTTATTTTAAAACTTTAAATCAAACGATTATGGCTGAAGACAACAGAAGCCGCTCGGGCCAGCAGGGCAATCAAAGCGGTCAGCAGGGAAGCACCAAGGGCGGCCAGGGTGGCCAGGGAAGCCTGAAGAAAAAGCTGGGTGGCCAGGAAAATGCCAGCAGCCAGCGCGACCAGCAACAGAACTCCCAGGGCAGCCAGGGTACCCGCGGCGGCAACCAGGGCGAACGCCAGGGCGGCAGGCACTAGCGATTTCGGATGTCGGATTTCGTCTCGCCCGAGGCGAGACGAAATCCGACATCCGAAATTTATCTGGTAATCTATTGAAAACGAAACCCTTATTCTATCGTGGAGCATTTATTACAGAAGCATTTTGACAGTGGAGAGTGGCTGATGGACCTGTTCGATAATGCTCATGATCTCATTCAGATCGTTCACCTGGACGGCACCCTGATCTATGTCAACGAATCCTGGGCCGCCTTGCTGGAATACCGCCGCGAAGACATCCAGGGCCGGTCGTTGTTTTCCTTTATCGACGAGGCAGACCTGTCCCGCTATATCCACTACCGGCAGCTGATCCTGAGCAACCAGGCTGCCGAAAAAGAAATTACGTTTCACCTGAAAAGCAAAAGCGGCCGCCGCATCGCCGTGGAAGGCTTTGTTTCCGCCAAGATGGTGCAGGGCAAGCCCCTCTATACCCGGGGCATTTTCCGGGATGTGACCACCCGCCTGCAGCAGGAAGCCCAGTTACGAATGTACAACCGCGACATCAAGGAAAAAGAGAACAACCTGCAGCAACTGCTGATCCACGCCCCGGATGCCGTGATCGTCATTAACCGGGAAAGCTGCATCACCTTCTGGAATCCCAAAGCGGAAGAGATCTTTGGCTGGACGGCGGAAGAGGTGCTCCAACGGCCCCTGGCCGCCACCATCATTCCCCCGCAATACCGCGAAGCCCATGACCGGGGCATGAAGCGATACCTGAATACCGGCCAGCCGCACGTGCTGAACCAGACGCTGGAGATCACGGCCCTGAAAAAAAGCGGGCGGGAATTTTTTATTTCCCTGACCATTTCCCAAACGATCCAGCAGGGAAAAATTGCGTTCGTCGCCTTTATCCGGGATATCTCCCAGCAAAAAAACAACCTGCAGGAGCTGCAGCGAAAGACCCAGGAGCTGGAGCGCTCCAATGCCGACCTCGAGGATTTTGCCTATGCCGCCTCCCACGATATGAAAGAACCCATCCGGAAGATCCTCATCTTCTCGGACCGCCTCAAGGGGCGCCTCGAATCCCGGCTGGACGAGGAAGACCTTCGTCTTTTCGGCCGTATGGAAACGGCGGCCCACCGCATGCGCCTTCTGATCGAGGACCTGCTGGCATATTCCCATGTCAGCCGGGAAGCCGGCTACCTGGAGGAGGTAGACCTGAACCGGAAGGTCCATGTGGTGCTGGACGACCTGGAGCTGGAGATCCAGGACCGGCACGCCCGGGTAAGGGTGGGCCCCATGCCGGTGATCAAAGGCCACCGAAGGCAGCTGCAGCAGCTGTTCCAGAACCTGATCGGGAACGCCCTCAAATACAGCAGCCCGCACCGGGTGCCCGAAATCCACGTCAGCTCGCGGCTGGTAACGCCTGCCGACACCGCCCTGCAGCTCCCCGTTTCCTGCGGCAACAAACCCTTTCACCTGATCCAGGTACAGGATAACGGCATCGGCTTTGAGCAGCGCGATGCCGAAAAGATCTTCAATGTATTTACCCGCCTGCACACCAGTGAGTTCAGCAGGGGAACCGGCGTGGGCCTTTCCATCGTACGCAAGGTGGTGCAAAACCACCAGGGCTGCGTCTGGGCGGAAAGCATGCCGGGCCAGGGCACTACCTTTTTTGTGCTCCTGCCGGAATTCTGATAGTTCTACGGACTATAGCGGTACGTGTTCCACCCATACGGTCTTGCCGTTGGCCACTGTTTTATAGGTAAACAGGTTCGATCGCAGCTCCACGATGTCCACTACCCGCGTATAGCTGCGGGTCAGGGAATAAAGGATCCGTTTGCTTTCGTCGGCGGTCAGGGCCCAGTAGCCGCTGTCGCCCCGGGGTGTGCCGTCGAGGTTGAAGAACTCGTAGGTGCCGTTGCGGTTGTAGGTGGCCAGTCCAACAAAGCCCGTATTGGCGGCCGTTACGTCCACTCCCACGCTATCCTTCACCACCGTGGTCTTCCAGCGGGTGGAACTCAGGATGTCGGCTTTGGAAAGGTCGTCATCATCGTCTTTATTGCAGGCGGTGAGGGAGCCGAAGGCGCAAAGCGCTCCCAGGGAAAGTTGAAAAACTTTTTGGACTGCGGTCCGGTTTGTTCGGGGCATAGGTTGCGTTTTCTTTTCCGCTCCAAACTTTGCGCCATTGCTGCTCTTTCCTATTCTACAGGGCACTGGCCCAGTAGCTTAAATTTTTTTCAAACTCATCACCGTTCCAGTTGCGTACATGAAAGCGCCCGATGCGGTGCGGGTCGGTGCGGTTGGTGATGGTCTGGCCGCAGGTGGTAAAGCCTGCCTGCAGCTGCTGTTCCCGCACGATGGCCAGGGTGGCCGCGTCGAAATTCCCGTAGGGATAAGCCAGCGTCCGGGGCGCCCTTCCCAGCTGCTCTTTCAGAAAGCGGCCGCAGCCGGTGATCTCCCGGCGCTGCGTTTCCGGGGAGTGGCAGGGCAGCGACGGGTGCGTTTCGGTATGCAGGCCGATGTCGAACAGCGGGTGGCGTCCCATTTCCTGCAGCTGCTGTCGGGTCATGGGCCGGTAGTCGCCGCGGGGTGCTTCGCTGAATTCCGCCCAGTCCCTTATCTTTTTCAGCTCCCACTGGATCTGGAACAGGGGCAGGGCCCGCAGCCGCTCCGACAGCTCCAGGTACAGGGCGCAGCGCTGCGTGGGCGGCGCCCTGTACCACGACCAGCCTTGTTGCCGCCGGCGTTGTTCCTCCGTCAGCCGCCTGTCCTGGTCCAGGGTGAACTGGAACAGCCCTTTGCCGATAAAGAGCGAAAGCTGGGAGGGCAGCTCCACGGGCTCCAGGATCATCCGCGCCAGTTCGTCCCACCAGAATTCCGACTCGCTGTCCACATAGGCGGTGGCAATGAAAAAGCTGGCCGGGCAGTCGTGCTTTTCCAGGAGGGGCCGGGCGGTGCGGTAGTTGTCGCCATAGCCGTCGTCGAAGGTGAGGCAGACCGTTCCGGAAGCCACGCACCTGTGGTGCAACTGGCGCACCAGGGTGCCGGCCGGCACCACCCGGTACTTCCGCAGCACCTCCAGGTGCTCGGAAAAGCGTTCGGGGCTGACGGCAATCTGCCAAGGGTCGGCGGGCAGGGCGGCGATGCGGTGGTACATCAGCGCCAGGCCCCGGTTGACGAACAGGTTTTTGAGGCGGCGTTTCCAGTTTGGCTTCATGTGCGTATGATTTTGGGACTGCCGGTCTGGGGGCCGGCGATAAAGGTTTTGAGTTTGTGGGCCAGGAGGCGGCCGAACAGCAGGAGGTCGTACCGCAACAGTTGGAACAGCAGCCGGCGGTGGCGGGTATGCAGGCCGAAGGGCGCTTTGCGCAGCTGCCGGTACAACTGCAGGTGGTAATACCGCTTGCAGAAGGCTCGTCCCTTTTTCAGGCACTGCCGCTCCGTGGCGTCTTCCAGGAGCGGCTGCTGCCGCCGCAGCACCTGCAGGGCATGCCGCAGCATCATGGAAACATTGCCCGAGGTGTTGGTTTCATGGATCCGGTAGGCGGCCATCGGCTCCGTATGGTGCAGCACGGGATACCTTCTGGCGATCCGCAAAAAAAGGTCGTAATCTTCGCTGCCCCGCAGCGAGGTGTCGTAGCGGAATTCCTCCAGCACCCGGCGGCGAAAGAGCACTGCCGCCAGCATGCCTATATAATTTCCCTGCAGCAGGTGGTGGTAATGGTTTTCGGTTACCTCCCGGGTAACCAGGCTTTCCACGTTGCGCGCCTGGAACACCAGCACGTGGGCGCCGGAAACAAAGCCGGCGGCAGGATGGGCGCGCAGGCGCCGCAGGTTGACGGAGAGGGCGCCGGGCAGCAGCCAGTCGTCGGCGTCGAGGAACAGCACGTAAGCGCCGGTGCAGTGGTCGATGCCCGTATTGCGGGCCGCCGACACGCCCTGGTTGCGCTGGTACAGGTAAATGACTTCGGGGTAACGGGCGGCTACGGCGTTAGTGTCGTCGGTGGAGCCGTCGTCCACCACGATCACCTCCACGGGCGCATGGTCCTGCTCCCGCACGCTTTCCAGGGCGCGGGCCAGGAACTGCCCGTTGTTATAACAGGGAATGATAATCGAAATTTTCGGCGCGGAAGCCGGCAGGTTTTCCGGGGTCATGAGCGGGCGGTATTAACGGGTGTAGGTTGGGGATGGTTGCCCATGGCCGCCAGCAGGATCGGGCCGGCTGCGGCGGGGCGGGCGGATAGGGCGGGCGGAAGGGTGATGGCCGAGGTGGAGCGGACCTGTTGCCTCCGGCCCTTGGCGGCGCCGGAAACGGCATAGAGCGGGTCGGTCTGCTTCTTGCAGAACAGCAGCAGCAGCAGCAGCGGCTGGGGCAGCAGGTTCAGGAAGAACAGCTTGTACCATTTGTAGCGGAACAGCCGGGTGTAGCGGAACTGCCGTTCGATGCTCCGGCTGTGCTTTTTGTGGTTGCCCCAGGCATGGCGGATGCCGTTGTCGATGGCCTTGTTGGCAATGAACTCGTTGCGGTAAAAGTCGTCGTCACGGTAAAACTGGTACCAGTTTTCGTGGCAGGAATCCTTCTGGCCGATGCGGCCCGAAACGCCGCTGAGGAAGATGTTGTAGCACGACAGCACTTTGGGAGTAAAGGCCATGGGGTAGTGGATGGCCACCTTGGTCCACATAAAGTAATCCTCGCCGCCGATCATGCCCACCGGGAACAGGCCCACCTTTTCGAACACTTCCTTTTTGATGATGAGGGCCGAGGTCCAGGCCACCAGCTTGAAGGTGATGGTGCGGAAATAATCTTCGATGATGCCTTCGGGCAGGTCCTCGCAATAAAAGGTGGCGCGGTCGTGCCTTACTTTTTTATAGGCACACCCATACATGCCGCACCGGGGGTAGCGGTCGATCAGGGCGTTCATTTCTTCCAGGTAGCACGCTTCCCAGCTGTCGTCGGCGTCCAGGAAGGCGATGTAGGGGTGGCACGCCTTGCCGATGCCGAAGTTGCGGGCCGAGGATACGCCCCCGTTGCTTTTGCTGAAGAGGCGGATGCGGTTGTCCGTTGCCGCCAGTGCCTGGGCGGTGTAAAAGCTGTTGTCCGTGGAGCCGTCGTCGATCAGCAGGATCTCAAAATGCGGATAGGTTTGGTGCAGGACGCAGTCAATGGTTCTTTCCAGGCAGGACTCCTTGTTGTACAAAGGGATGACGATGCTGAAAAATCGGTTTTCTCCAGACATGAAGCAGGATTTTGGGGTGGAGGAAGGGCGGGTTAATGGGGGCGGGCTTTTGCCAGGGACAGCAGCCGGTGGCCGGAGCGTTTGGCGAGTTGCGCCAGGTCGCGCAGGACCAGCAGGGCCTGCTGTGGAAAGAGCAGCAGGTGCAGGGCGCCGACCCTCCAGTCGGTGGTATGGACAACGACAGCGCTTGCCAGCAGCGCCAGCGGTAAAAAAAGGCTGTAATACTCCAGCAGGAAGATCTGGTAAGGACCGCTTGCCGGGCTGAGGAGGGCGACGACCGTCTGCCGCATTTTTTTCTGCCGAACCAGTGCCAGCACGATATACGCCAGCAGAAAAACCTCGGGCAGCGGCAGGTCGATGCAGTACAGCAGCAGGACCAGGGCAACTGCTTCCAGCGCCATCAGCAGCAGCGACGGTTTGCGAAAGGCGGCCGGGTCGATGCGGCATGCAAAGGTGCGGGTGCCGGATTGCAGGTCGTGGTTGCGGTCGTGGAACTGGTGCCAGAGGATGCCCCGCAGGCCGTGCAGCAGGGCCCAGGCCCCCACGGCGCCGAACCACAGCCAGTCTACCGGCCGGCCCGCTACCTGGCTGATGCGGGCTACCATAAACAGGCTGATGAACAGGTGCGAGCCGCCGGCATCGGCCATCACGCCCCAAAAGCCCCGGGTCTTGAAGCGGAAGGGGGGAAGGGAATACAGGCTGAACGAGATCCACGGCAGGGTGTACAGCAGGGCGGAAAGGGTGTCCGGCAGCAGCAGGAAAAAAATGAAGGCAGCACCGGCCAGCAGGCAGAGTACCGGGAAAATCCAGCGCAGGCCGGGGGCGACGCCGGCCATACGGTTGTGTTTTCCGCAGGCGCGGTCTTCTTCGATATCGGTGATGTCGTTGATGAGGCTGACGTAAACGGCGCCGATGGCCACCGCCGCCAGCGACAGCAGCAGCCAGGGGCCCACCTGCAGCAGCGACGCCCCGTTTTTTAAAGCAGTGGCGTAGCCGATGGCCAGCAGGGGCGGAAGTTTATAGCCCCACCATTCGTGGGAGCGGGCGGCGGCCAGGGCCTTCGCCAGTTGGTTGGGAAGTGGCATGGGACAAAAGCTGGTTTGGGGTGAAGGAATAAAGGCGAATTACCGGCGCACCATTTTTTTGCGCAGCGCCCTCCAGAAGCGGCCGGTACGGATCCGTCCCACGACTTCGGCCAGCAGGGCGCGGTTCGAAAGGCTGGCGGTGGCGGAAGCCAATGGGGGGGTATCCGGCAGGGAATCGTTGGCGGGGGGAGGAATGGGATGGCGGATTACTTGTGCGGGCCGTTGCGCGTCCGCGATGGCCCTGCGACCGGTAGCCAGCACGGCTTTACGCGACACCCAGCCGTTTTGAAAGGGCGGGTAGCGCAGCAGCTCCACCTGGTCGAAATAAGGCTGCAGCAGGCGGATAAAGTGGTCGGCATGCGGTGCGATCAGGTTGCGGTGTACGGCGCCCGAATGCTCGACCCACTCCCAGGTATAGCTGGTCAGGAGGATCGAGCCGCCGTATATGTCCGCCTTTTCCTCGTAGGGCACCAGCGTATTCGGCCGCAGGTCTTCGATGTCCACCACCGGGATAAAAATAGCGCCGCCGGCAACGGTCCAGTCCACCATGTTCTGCACCACCCGTTCCACTTCCGGCAGCGACTCCACGTAGTTGTACGGCGTCCACATGCAGGAGATCAGCGACCAGGCGGACCGCCATTCCGGAAAAGGGTTACGGAAATCGCCTTCGCGAAAGAACAGGGCGTTGGGGTTGGCGGCCCGGGCGCGTTGCAGCATGACCGGGTTGATGTCCAGGCCGGCCCGCTCCACTGCCGGGAACTGGCTCAGGAAGAAGCCGGTGCCACAGCCGATATCGAGCCACCGGGTGCCGGGGCCGATGACCTTGCGGAGCGCCTGCAGTTCAAAGTCGGTACCGAGCTGGGAAAACCGGTTGGTCAGGAACCGTTCGTTGTAGGTGTCGGCGTAGTGGTGGTCGTACACCTGTAATAATTCTTCTCGCTTCATATGCGGGTGTGGTTGTTGTTGAAAAGGGTAAAGGCGGGCCCTTGCGGGCCCCGGAACCGGCCGGAAGGATCTACGAAAACCGGGTGACCAGCCGTTTCAGCCGCCGTTTCGACTGGATCCGGATCTTCCAGGTCAGGGACAGGAAGGTCAGGTGGGGGCTGAGCGACAGGGATTGTTGCAGCAGGCCCAGGAAGCCGGGCAGGTTGCGTTCGCGGAAGAGCGAATGATTGGCCAGCTGCACCAGTCCGCTGATGTATTTTTTCAGCAGGATGCGCAGCTCCCTCCGGCTCAGGTAGCTTTTGTAGCGGCGGATCAGGTGGCGGGTGTCGTCCACGAACAGCAGTTGGACGATCTCGATATGCGGGCGGCCGTCGTACACGTTGTCGGGCCCGGGTTGTTTGTACCAGAGCTTTTGGAGGGTAAAGGCAGCCGTGCAGGGTTTGGTCAGCACCATATCGAGGATCAGGCACCAGTCGTCGCCGATGTTCATGGAGTTGTTCCAGCCGCCGGCCAGCGATGATCTGCGGATCAGCAGGGAGGAGGAGGGCGCGGCGCAGGTGGTCAGGAACATCCGGCGGATGACCGGGTTGGCCAGGTTCACCCATCCGTCGGCACCGGGAGCCAGGAACGGCTGCAGGGGCCGGTGTTGTTCCATGAAGTCCACCGCTTCGCCGGTCAGCCTGCCCTGGCGCCAGTTCGCGAAAACGAAGTCCAGCCGGTCCTGTTCCAGCTTTTCCACGCACACTTCCAAAAAGTTGGGCTCCCAGGTATCGTCCGAATCCAGGGAGGCCAGGTACACGCCCCGGGCCCGCTCCAGGCCAGCATTGCGGGCGGAAGCCTGTCCGCCGTTTTTTTTATAAAAATATTCCACCTGGGGGTAGCGGCTGAGGATGGTGGCCGTATCGTCGGACGAGCCATCGTCGATCACGATCAGCTGGATGGCCGGGTAGGTCTGGTGCAGCACGCTTTCCACGGCCCGGTGTATCTCGCCGGCCCGGTTGTAGGTGGGGATAATGACCGAAACTAAAGGCTTATTGGACATGGGTAATCTGTTTGATGAATCGGGCAAATTCGTTTTCGGGCGAGGGGGGCAGGCGGCGGGCGAGGGCGGCCGCGGCCTGTTCGCCTATTTCTTCCCAGCAGGCGCGTTGCTGCCAGGCGCGTTCCAGGGTTTCTTCCAGGGCCAGGTCGGTGGCTTCGCCGATAAAGCCGGTCACGCCGTCTTCCACCAGCTCGCCGTTGCCGCCGGCATTGGTGACGATCACGGGCCGGCCGGCGGCCATGGCTTCCATCATGGCCAGGGGCATGCCTTCGCTGCGCGAGGGGAGCACCAGGGCATGGTAGCGCTCCCACAGCTGTTCGATATTGTCCTGGTGACCGGCAAACTCCACGTTGGTCACGTTCAGCAGGGAGGCCATGGCCCGCAGCCCGTTTTCATCCGTGCCGGTGCCCACCAGGGAAAAGGTTACCGGGCGCTGTTTCCATTTGTCTTTCGCCAGCACGCGCAGCAGCATGTCCTGGCCCTTGTCCAGGAGGAACAGGCGGGCAACGCAGGCGATGCGGTACTGGCGCTCCACGGGAGGGTAGGGGAGCGCCCGGGCAAGGGTTTTTACCGGGTTGAAGATCACCTGGCTGTTGGGCAGGCGGATGCCGAACTGTTCTTCGGTCACCCGCCGGTTGTGTTCCGACACGAAGAAGCAGCGCTCCGCGTGCCGGAAGGCTTCCGTCATGGAGGCCCGTTCTTCGACGGGGGGCCAGTAAAAGTCCGCTGCTTTCTGGGCCACGATCACGTAGGGTACTTTATGGCGGAGGCAGGTATGGGCCAGGTCGAGGCCGTCGAAGTTGATGCCCTGCGATACGATCACCAGGGAGGGGCGGTGCTGCTGCAGCGCCCGGGTAAAGGCATCCCGGTGCACCGGCAGCCAGCGGTGCGGGAGGCGGAGCTTTCGCCCCAGCTTCCGGACGAAGCTAAGGGTGCGCACCTTCAGGCTCCGGTTGCGGGGCGGCTGGTGCAGCTCGTGCAGGACCACGCCCCGGGCGGCCAGCTGTTGGAATTGCGGGTGTAGGCGGTTGATGCGCGCCTTGCAAACGATGAGGTCGAACCCGGCTTCCTGCAGCAGGGGAATACTCCGGGCCCACAGTTCCTCGCTGCCCCCCCAATCGTCCGTGCAGGTGGTGGCGATCAGGAGGGTGCGCCGGGAAGGGGAAGTTGGTTCAAAGGTCATGGGTCAATGGTGAGAGGTGAGGGATAAAGGATCCGGATGCAATCGGCAAGGGTGAACGGCGTTACACCTGTTCATCCGCCGCTGCCGTTTCCGGCAGGGAGCTTCGGAACAGGCGGGCGTAATCGCCCTCCTCCGCCATCAATTCGTCGTGTGTGCCTTCCTGTTGTACCGTACCGCCGGACAGCACATAGATGTAATCGGCCTGCATGACGGCCGACAGCCGGTGGCTGATCAGCAGGGCGGAACGGTGGCCGATGCGTTCGCGCAGCGAGTCGAACAGGTCTTTTTCGGACAGGGCGTCGAGGGCGCTGGTGGCTTCGTCCAGGATCAGGATGCGGGCGGGGCTGTAAAAGCAGCGGGCGATGGCCAGCTTCTGCCACTGGCCGATGCTCACCTCGCGGCCGTTTTCAAACAGGCGGCCCATAACGGTATCGTATCCCTGGGGAAACTGGCGGATGAACTCATGGGCGCCGGAGGCTTTGGCGGCCTGCACCACGTCGTCCTGCGGGCGCTGACCGTCGATATCGCCGAAGCGGATGTTTTCGGTGATGCTCATGTTAAAGCGGCCGAAGTCCTGGAAGACGGCCCGGACCATTTTGCGGTAGTCGGCGCTGTGATACCGGCGGATGTCGGTACCGTTGAGGGTAATTTGTCCGGAGGAGGGATCGTACAGGCGGCACAGCAGCTTGATAAGGGTGGTTTTGCCGGCGCCGTTCAGGCCCACGATGGCCACGATTTTGCCGGCGGGTATTTTCAGGGAAATGTGGCGCAGGGTGGGGGTGGAGGCATGCGGGTAGGCGAAGGAAACGTCTTGCAGCTCCAGGTGGACGGTGCCGGCGGTAGGCGGTTCCAGGGGTTCGGCGGGCTCGGGCAGGCGTGATTGCAGGCGGAACAGCTCGAAGATGCTGGCTACGAACACATTGTTCTGGTAGAGCGAGGAGATGCCGGAGGCCAGGTTTTGCAGGGTGCCGAAGGCTTGGGGGAAGGACACCAGGAACAGGGTGATGTCGCCGACGCTGGTGTGGCCCCGGAGGGTGCCCAGGGTAATGTAACCGATGCAGCAAAAAAAGCCGAGGGTGGCCAGGATGGTGGTGAGGATCTCGCTGCCGGTACGCCGGCGGCTGATCTGCAGCCGTTCGGTCACCAGCACGGACCGCAGGTGCTGGTAGCGGTGGCGCAGGTACTGGCCCAGGCCATAGCCCTTGATTTCCTTGGCCAGGGTTTCGCCGGTGAGCAGCGTGCTCAAATAACTGGACTGGCGCTCCAGGGGCGTTTTTTTCAGCCGCCACTTGTTGAGCCGGTCGGCAAAGCGGATGCGTACCGCCAGGATCGGCAACACGAACAGGGCCAGCAGGGGCAGCAGCAGCGGGTCGATGGACACCAGCACGATGCCGATGGCCGCCAGGTTCATGAGGTTCTTGGCCATGTCGATCAGGGTGGTCACAATGGCGTTGGGACGGTCGGGCAAGGCGTCCTTAGCCCGCTTCAGCACGTCGAAATAGTCCGGGCTTTCGTAGAACGACTGGTCCAGCTCCACGGCCTGGGCATGGATGCGGCTGTCGATATGTTCCGAAACCCGGGCCGCCTGCATTTCGGTGATATAGGTGGAAATGCCCCGGATCACCAGGTATACGACGGAGGCGGCGGCGGCGGCGAGAATATAGGTGATCACCAGGGGCTCGTCGGGCTGGCTGTTGGCGGGCTTCGACACCGCGTCCACCAGCCGCTTGAGCAGGTACAGGGCGCCGAGAAAGAAGATGCTTTCAATAACGATCATCAGGCAGGAAAGGGCCGTCCACCCGGGAGCAATGCTCCACACCAGGCGCAGCACCTGCGACAGGTTCAGGTTGGTAGCCAGTTTCTGGACTTTTTTGGAAATAGAAGAAACCATAAGCACGGAAGAGCTTAAAAGGTAAACAATAGGGGGGTAGCGGAAGACGCTTCCGACGCCAGATGGCTGGAGAAAAGCAGGATGGTGCTTCGTTGGATTGGATAAACAGGGATCTGCCGCGCCACCCGCCTGCCGTCGCAGGGAGTGCCGGTTGGATGCCACTAATGGCTGGTGCGGCCACAGGTTAGAAGGGAAATCGATCCCCAAAGGGGAACGTTGCATTCGGAAAGGCCCGGTGTCCCTTGTTCCTGCCGGGTTGGTTTAGACCCGTATGAACGGTCAGGGACAGCCGGAGCGCATTCTCGTGCAGTTGTTCTGGTGATGTTACTGGTAAATATACTGAACAGTAAGGATCGTGTCAAGTATATTTTTACGTTTTTTTAGCATTTGCTATTCGGTAAAAACGCTTAACGGGGATAAGGAAAATTTATTGCGACGCTTAAGGAGGACAATAGCTTATTTAGGGGAGCGCCCTGGTAAGCTGACGACGGGCTGGTTGTTTTTCAGACTGTTCACTTCTTCCTGCAATTTCTGGATTTGTTCCTGCTGCTCCTGGATCGCCCGGATCAGCAGGGGGATCAGTTCGGTATAATTGACGGCTTTCAGGCTTATTTTCTCTACGGTGGTCACCGGTGCGGGTGGGGTGACGGCAGCCGTGCCGTTCGGGGAGGGGGGGAGAGCGGTGGCATCCGGGAGAAACACCTCGTTTTCCACTTCCTGCACCAGTTGGGGCAACGTGGCCTCCAGTTCCTGGGCCAGCAGGCCGAAATGCTTCCCGGTGGGCAGGTTCAGGCCGGCCAGTTTGCCGTCCCTTCGGTATTCGAAGCGGTGGGGTTTGAGTTTGCCGATGATGCCCAGCGCGCCCTGGCAGTCTTCAATATTTTGTTTCAGGGCTTGATCGCTGGTTTGGTAGGCGCCGAAGTGGTACAGGTTACCTTCGAACACGCCGGCCCAGCTTTTTTCGGTGCGGCCGCTGCGGGCCCGGATGCCGCAATCGTTCAGCGAATAGAAATAGCCGCCCTGGAGGTTATTGCTGTAGCCCAGGACGCCCGTGCCATTGTTGCTGTAGCCGTACACGCCATAGGCGGAGGGGCTGTAGCCATACACCCCGTAAGCGCTGGCGCTCCCGTAAATACCCACGTAGCCACCGCTGCCGTAAACGCCGTAGGCGGCCCCGCTGTAGCCATAGACCCCGTACGATGAGCCGGCGCCGTAAACGCCGATATTGCCGCTGGAGCCATAGACGCCGTAGCTGGTGGTGCTGGCGCCGTATACGCCGGTGCCGCCGGAATTGACCGAGCTGATGCCGCCGTTCTGCACCGTCAGTCCATTGGAGAAGAGGCCGCCGCCGACCACGTGGAGGGGCCGGGTGGGGGCGGTGGTGCCGATGCCCAGGTAGCCGTTGGTATCGATGCGCAGGCGTTCGAAATTATTGGTATAGATCCGTAACGGGTAGCCATTGGTGGTACCGAACTTAACGGAGGCGGCGTTGGCGTTGGCGTTGCCCTTCTGGCTCCAGTAAGGAGAGCTGTTCTGGGCGTGCAGGGGAGCGGCAGGAAGCGCTGCGGCCAGGAGGAGCAAGGCGGAGAGAAGACGTACAGGTATGCGCATAGCACACGGTTTAACAGTGAAGAAATGTATTTTTCTTCACAGGGGGCGGGTGGTCGCTGGGTAATCCGAAGGGGGGGTACGGGCAGGGAGCGTTGCCGGATGCGGGGCAATCATCCGGAAAGATAAATGCATTCAGGAATATTTTAGCTCATGCAGGGGAAATAATGCGGGCTGAGCCGTAGTGCGGGTGGGTCCTTTTCGGCTTTAAGAGGCCACTGCCAGCTTCGGGAGTTTGCCAAAGATCTCCGCCAGCTTTTTGTCATAAGTTTTTCTGCATAGAAAATGACCGTTCAAAAAATAGGCGGCCCTTTTTTCCAGGCTTTCTTTTTGGGCGGACAACTCTTCGCTGAGGGGCGTGCCCTTACCATATTTTTCAAACTGCTCAAGCTCTTCCATATCAACACTCCAGCTTTGCAGGAAATGGCTCTCCATCTGCTTTAAGGAAGCAAGGTCCAGTCGCCGCAACAGCGCTTCCAGAGCATCTTCACTCGTTAGGTAATAGTTTTTCATTATTGGTTTGGATTTGGTAATCAAAGAAAAGATACTTTTTTTAAGCTGGGCAGGAAGGATAGGATATATTCATGAGATATAAGAAGAAAAAGGGCAGGAGGTTAATAGGAATTACCTATGGGGAACAAGGTTGCCACAAAGGTGCCGTGTTAAGATATTGTTAGCAAGCCGATTTTGGATCATCCGGTCACTCAAACCGGCCCAGCTTATAGTGGTGGAAAGAATAGCTGGATGTTTCCACCGGAGCTCCGGCTTCCAGGGCGTACCAGGGAGCATTTTCCGTTGCCGGGTTTTTCAGGATGTAAATGGATTGGGCGGGCATAAATCCTTCGACCAGCTTAAACAGTTTTTTTCCTTTGCCGTCCGTGGCTTCGTCCACGATCATGCTGCAATGGCCGGGGCTTCCGGGGGTAATGATGACCGTTCCCGTTTTTAATTCCCGGGTGGGTTGTAACTCCCGGGCAAGGGAAACCGTACCGGCATAGGTATACACGATGTCCAGGTAGCGGCGAAGGGAAGGATGGTCCTGCCTGCCGGGGGCTGCCAGCCTCGAAAAGGCAACGCTGTTGCCGCGGATCACCGGCCGGAGTCCTTTGCAGTAATCTTTCCAGCGGTACAGGTGCCCGCTGGTGAAATGAAATCCGATCTCCTCGTAGCGGCCGGCGGAAAACAGATATTCGGCCCTGAGCCGGATGAGGGCGTCGGCACATTGCTGCAGGTCCTTTGTACCCACGTCATAAGGAACGATGGCGACATGCTTTTGCTGGTTGGAAACCGGGTTGCCCGAATAATCCAGAACAGGTCCCTCTTTTGCGGGGAGGTGTTGCAGGAAATGCTGCCAGCTGCCGGATGGATAGCTGTGGGAGGAAGGGGTAACGGGCAAATTATGTTGGGAATCGGCAGAAGCGGAAAACCCGGTAGGGGCGAGGTTACAGGCCCCTAGGGCAATGACCAGTATGAGGATACCAATTTTATTCATAAGCATGCATGGAAAGAACGTTTTGGAAGGTTTGACCGGTATGCGCTGCTCAAAATAAAAAAACTCTCTGTTTCCAGAGAGCCTTTCCTGTAGCGAGGAGCAGACTTGAACTTCCGTCCGCCTCAGGCGGATATGAATCCGATGCTCTAACCAGCTGAGCTACCTTCCTAATTCTATGTAACAGATTTAAAAAGATAAGCTGCATCCAAAACAGTATTACTACGTAAAAGTTTTAGGAAATCTTCAGGCGCTTTATGCCTCCGATAAATCAAAAAGAAAAAAGTTTGTAGAAATTTTGTTTTCTAAAAAGAAACCCTATTTTTGCAACCCGATTAACGCAATGGCGAGGTAGCTCAGCTGGTTAGAGCATCGGATTCATAACCCGAAGGTCGGCAGTTCAAGTCTGCTCCTCGCTACAAAAAGGGCTCTCTGGAAACAGAGAGCCCTTTTTATTTAATGCTATGGATTATACTGTCTATATCTTATACTCCTCGCAGCACGATAAAATATATATTGGGTTTACGTCTAATCTGCTGGAGCGGTTTAAAAGCCACAATTTACTAAGCGTAAAAGGCTTCACCTTGCGGTACCGTCCATGGACGGTTGTTTATTGTGAATACTTCTGCAATAAGTCAGATGCAATGCAAAGAGAAAAGGAGTTAAAATCAGGGATCGGCAGAAATTGGATAAAAAATAAGCTGAGATGCGATTATCCTTTGCTCGGATTCATATCCGCCTGAGGCGGACGGCAGTTCAAGTCTGCTCCTCGCTACAAAAAGGGCTCTCTGGAAACAGAGAGCCCTTTTTATTTTATTCAATGGATTGTATCGTCTTCTTCTAATACATCTCAAAGCACAATAAGATATATATCTGGTTT
Source organism: Huijunlia imazamoxiresistens (assembly GCF_037132455.1). NCBI lineage: Bacteria > Pseudomonadati > Bacteroidota > Chitinophagia > Chitinophagales > Chitinophagaceae > Huijunlia > Huijunlia imazamoxiresistens. The sequence goes on from NZ_JBBBEI010000013.1 coordinate 28,905, forward strand.
GCTTCCAATCTGATAGAACGGTTCAAAAGCTTCTATCCTGGTACCGTTTCCACAATGAATCCTTATTTTAGATGTATGAAAATAAATGCCACCACCTTTTTTATTACGGGGTTAATTTTTGGTTTCATTGCCATTTTTTTCGGTTTTACCCAGGAGTTCAACTTGGGAAACAACAATGACGTGGGAGTCGGCGACCAATTCATTCACGCAGATGCCGCTATTTATGCATGCGCTATAATCGCAGCTACCTGTTTATTCACCTCCGGGCTCATCACCATTAGAAAGCCGCCCACAGGGGTGTAGGAACATATTTGCGGACGGGGCAGTTCAAGCCTGCTCCTCGCTACGAAAAAGCTTCAAACCATCGTTTGGAGCTTTTTTATTTTACCTCCTGCCACTGTTTGTTCCATAAAAAAAAGTCCAGCCCGCAGGCTGAACTTTTTTCAATTATCGGTTGAATTTATTTTAAGGCTTGCCCGATGCAGGGTTGCTGCCAGCGTTGCCTAAGCCGCCGGCAGGAGGCTGGGAGCGGGCCCCGCCCTGGCTGGGTGCCTGGGGCTCGGCGGCTGCAGCCGTAGTGGCTTCATGAACATGGTTCACCTTGGCATCGTGCTTTGTTTCGATGTAGTCCTTAAAATTCATCACATCCTGGCGGATCAGCTTTTCGAATACCGGGTTCAGCAACTTGGCAAAGCCGGTACCCAGCTGGCCGGCCGGCGCATGGTAAATGATCACCACTTCCAGCTCGGTGCCCTGCCCGTTGAGGGCGTCATGGAAAGTTACCTTCCCGGCATTGTTGATGGTGCTTTGCGGCAGCGACTGCCAGCCGATCATCGTGCCCGACTCTTCCTTCACAATCTCCGCGTTCCATTTGAGCTTGCCCAGGTTGCCCGGGATCTGGGCCTCCCAATGGGAATGCTTCGCGTCGATCTCGGTAACGGCCGCCAGGTGCTTCATAAAGAGGGGCAGGTTTTCCAGCTTGCGCCAGAAATTGTACACTTCGGTCCTGGGCTTGTTCACCGTCAGGCTGGTGCGGATATTAATGGCCTGGGTTTGCGAAACGCCTTTGGTTTTGCCCACGCTGCTGTAAAACGGGCAGTTGCCCGAGCCCCCGCGGTACAACAGGAAGCCCCCCAGGATCGTCTTGGCCAAACCCCTGATCGGGTTTTTCGTAAGGGTATGCAGTCCCGATGACAGCATAAAGGCGCCTAAGGCAGCGCTTGCCACCCGTTCATTCCAACCCACGTTAATGATGTTGGTGCCGCTTTCCGCGGGCTGGAAGTCGTTCTCGGCATGCCAGCTACCGTATTGATCGTTATGTGCCATAATCAGATTTTTTTACCCTAGCTAACACTAAAATCTTGCTGGGCAGCGCTGCTTCCGGCTTTATTCGCTCTTTATTGTGTAACTGCCTGGTAGTCAATGGTAAAATGCAAAAAGCCGTTGCCGCTCCTGCAAGAGGAGGAACGGCAACGGCCAGTATATAAGCAGCCGTTTGAGTAGGAATTTACCCAAGAACGGAGGCCTTTTTCCGGCGCTCCACGCGGTTGGGATATTGCAGCAGGGCCTGCTCCAGGCAGTCCATGGCTTCGTTTAAATCCTTCGTATTCAACACGTAAGCCAGCCGCACCTCGTCCTTGCCCAGCCCGGGGGTTCCGTAAAAGCCGGTAGCCGGCGCCAGCATCAACGTTTTATTGTGGTACGAAAATGATTCCAGCAGCCACTGGCAGAACTTGTCCGAGTCGTCGATGGGCAGCTTGGCCATGGCATAAAAGGCGCCGCCCGGGTTGGGGCAGTACACGCCGGGCATGGCATTCAGCCGGCTCACCAGCAGGTCGCGCCGCTCCAGGTATTCTTCCTTGGTGGCAAAAAAGTAGGAGGGGGGCAGGTCCAGGGCGGCCTCGCCCAGGATCTGGGCCAGTCCCGGGGGGCTCAGGCGGGCCTGGGCAAACTTCATGGCCGCATCGTACACCTCTTTGTTCTTGGTGACCAGGGCACCCAGGCGGGCGCCGGTGGCGCTGTAGCGCTTGCTGATGGTATCCAGCAGCACCACGTAGTCCTCCATCTCGGTAAGGTGCAGGGCACTGATGTATTCGCCGTCATAGCAAAACTCGCGGTAGGCTTCGTCCGACAGCAGGTACAGGTTGTGCTTGCGGCAGATCGTTTTAAGGTCCTCCAGTTCCTGCCGGCTGTACAGGTAGCCGGTGGGGTTGTTGGGGTTGCAGATGATGATGGCCTTGGTCTTAGGCGTGATCACCTTTTCAAAATCGGCGATGGGCGGCAGGGCAAAGCCATTTTCGATATAGGAGGTGATGGGCACCACCTTCAGCCCGGCCTGCACCGCAAAGCTGTTGTAGTTGGCGTAATACGGCTCGGGAATGATGACCTCGTCGCCGGGATTCATGCAGATAAAAAAGGAAAACATGATCGCCTCCGACCCGCCGGTGGTGATCAGGATCTCATCGTGATGGACATTGATCCCGGCCTGCTTGTAGTAATGCACCAGCTTGCGGCGATAGCTCTCATTACCCGCGCTGTGGCTGTATTCCAGTACCCTGATCTCGGCATTGCGTACCGCGTTCAGGATATAAGGAGGCGTTTCGATATCGGGCTGACCGATATTCAAATGAAAAACCTTTATGCCTTTCTTTTTGGCAGCTTCGGCATAGGGCACCAGCTTTCTGATGGGAGATGACGGCATTTCCTGACCCCGTTCACTGATATGTAGCATCTTGCAAAAATAATGTTTGCGGCAATGTTTTGCGCAGCCTGCGCGCCGCAGATGATAAATGTGTTAAAAAACAGGGACGCTCCGGCCCTAAAAAACAAAATCCCTGCAGGAGGCCTGCAGGGATCGAACTAAGTTCTTGCAGTTATCCTTAACTTTTTAACTTGGCTTTTTTAGCCGCAGCAGCAGGGGCTTTTGCCGCTTTGGTGGCGGCAGGGGCGGCGCCTTTGTTTTCTTTCACATAGGCGTCATAGGCGGCGGCATCCAGCACTTCGCCAGTGATCTTTACGTTTTTGGGCTGGTCCACACCGGCCAGTTTGATGTACACATCTTTATTGAAGGTACCGGCGCCGGCAGCATTGTACACCACTTTCAGCTTGGTGGAAGACTTGGGAGCGATGGGCTCTTTGGGCACTTCGGGGGTGGTACAGCCGCAGGAACCCCATGCGTTTTCCACAACCAGGGGCTTATCGGTGGTATTGGCAATTTCAAAATAGGTCGTCACCGGAACGCCTTGCTTGATCTTTCCGAAGCTGTAGCTCTCGGTGTTCACTTTGATCAGGGCGTCGGGAGATTGCTGCTGCGCCATGGCCGTGAAACCTGTGATAAACGCAAAGACAATCAGGAGGAGCTTCTTCATAATGGGTGTATTTGTTGTTGTTTATTGGAGGTGATTCTTTAAAAATTGTACCGAGGCATTAGCGGGAGCGGCGCCGGCAGGGGCTTTCCACACTTCTCCTTTGATACGCAATACCTTGGTCTGGTTGAAGCCGTAGGTGATGGCGACGGTTTTGTCGAAATGGCCTTCCGCAGCGGCATTGTACCCTACCTTAATAACGGAGGTGCCTTTGGGGGCGATCTCCTCGCGGCTCCATTCGGGGGTGGTGCAGCCGCAGCTGGCCTGGACGTTCTCCAGCTTCAGGGGCTTGTTGCTGATGTTGACAATGGTAAATTCATGGTAGGCCGGTTTGCCCTGGGGGATCTTCCCAAAATTGTACTCGGTTTCTTTGAGTTCCAGCACTTCCTCGACCTTGATCTCGGCCTGGGCGTGAACGGCAAAAAAGGCAACGAGGGAAAAAAGAAGAAAAAAAGCCTTTTTCATGAAAAAATGGGTTTATGTGTTCAAAAATACACCAATCCTGCTGTTGTGCGAAGCGCTGGCCCATTTTTAAGGATTTTTAACGGGGGCGAAAAGTTCCTGGGTTCCTAAGTTCCTGAGTTCCTGAGTGCTTTAAGGCCAGGAGAGCGTTTAAGAGGATGCCGGGCCCAGAAAACCGGCAAAAGAAATAAGGAATAAAATGTGAATAAATAACCAATGAACGGCCGACATTGGTACTGTCGCTGCCAGAACTCAGGAACTCAGGAACTCAGGAACTTTGGAACTCCTAAATTTGTCGCATGGAAAAAACAATGGAAGCCATTCCGAATGCCGGGGAACAGCTCTCTTTTGAGCGGTTTCGCGAGGAAGTGCTGCAGGATTACCGCTGGGTGTGCCTCAGCCGCGAAGCCAGTTTGCTGAGCCGCAAGGAAGTGCTGACCGGCAAGGCCAAGTTCGGCATCTTCGGCGACGGCAAGGAGGTGGCGCAGGTGGCCATGGCCAAATTCTTTCAGCCGGGCGACTTCCGCGCCGGCTACTACCGCGACCAGACCTTTATGTTTGCCTCCGGCCTGGCCACCGTAGACCAGTTCTTTTCCCAGCTCTATGCCGACCCCGACATCAACCACGACCCCTTCAGCGCGGGCCGGCAGATGAACGCCCACTTCGCCACCCCCTTCGTGGACCGCGAGGGCGAATGGCTCGACCTGGTGAACCGTAAAAACATTTCCTCCGATATTTCCACCACCGCCGGCCAGATGGTTAGGGCCCTCGGACTGGCCTTCGCTTCCAAGTGCTTCCGCGAAGTGCGGGAGCTGGACCAGTTTGCCCACCTGTCCCACAACGGCAACGAGGTGTGCTTCTGCACCATCGGCGATGCCTCCACTTCCGAGGGGCAGTTCTGGGAATCCATCAATGCCGCCGGCGTGCTGCAGGTACCCCTGGTGGTGTTTGTCTGGGATGACGGCTACGGCATTTCCGTGCCCAAAAAGTACCAGACCACCAAGGGCTCCATCTCCGAAGCCCTGAGCGGCTTCCAGAAAACCGAAGGCACCAACGGCTTCCATATTTATAAGGTAAAGGCCTGGGACTATGCCGGCATGTGCGAGGTGTTCGAGGAAGGCGTCCGCGCCGCCCGCGAAACCCATACCCCCGTGCTGTTCCATGTGGACGAGGTAACCCAGCCCCAGGGGCATTCCACCTCGGGCAGCCACGAGCGCTACAAGGACAAGGAGCGCCTGCAGTGGGAGCGGGAGTGGGACTGTCTGGCGAAAATGCGCGAATGGCTCCTGTCCAACTCCCTGGCGGATGAGGACGAGCTCTGGCAAATTGAAAAGGAGGCCAAAACGTATGTGCGCGACCGCAAGAACCTGGCCTGGGACCGCTACCTGAAGCCCCTGAAGGCCCTGGTACACAAAGCCGCCGGCATGATCAAAGAGGCCGCCCACGCCCTGCCCGACCTTTCGCACGAGCTGTCGGTGCTGGCCAAGGAGCTCTCCGCCCTGCGCGAACCCATCCGCAAGGATGTGATGCGGGCGCTGATCGCCGCCATCGACCTGGCAGAAGACAGCCCGGCCATGAAGCCCCTCCAGGCCTTTTACCAGCAACTGAAAAAAGAAGCTTCCGAGCTGTACAATACACACCTGTACAGCGAAACGGCTAAAAGCGCCGTCAGGGTAAAACCGGTCAAAGCCACCTACGATAAGGAAGCGCTGAACATCAACGGCTACGAGATCCTGAACCATTATTTCGACGAGCTGTTTGCCGCCAACCCCAAGGTATTCGCCTTTGGCGAGGACGTGGGCCAGATCGGGGATGTGAACCAGGGCTTTGCCGGCCTGCAGGCCAAGTATGGCCGCGAGCGCATCTTCGATGTCGGCATCCGCGAGCTCTCCATTATCGGGCAGGGGATGGGCATGGCCCTGCGCGGCCTGCGGCCCATTGCCGAGATCCAATACCTCGACTATGTTTTATACGGCCTGCAACAGCTGTGCGACGACGTGGTGACCATCCACTACCGCACGGCAGGGCAGCAGAGCTGTCCGCTGATCGTGCGTACCCGCGGCCACCGCCTGGAGGGCATCTGGCACAGCGGCTCGCCTATGGGCATGCTGCTGGGCGCCCTGCGCGGCATGTACCTCTGCGTGCCCCGCAATATGGTGCAGGCCGCCGGCATGTACAATGCCCTGCTGCAGGGCAACGACCCCGGCCTGGTGATCGAGTGCCTGAACGGCTACCGCCTGAAGGAACGGCTGCCGAACAACCTGCTGGACTATACCGTTCCGCTGGGTATTCCCGAGATCATCCGCGAAGGAACCGACATCACTATCGTCTCTTACGGCTCCACGCTCCGCGTTGTCATGGAGGCGGCGGCCCGCGTACAGAAAAAAGGCATCAGTTGCGAGGTGATCGACGTGCAAACCCTGCTGCCGTTTGATATCAACCATATGATCATCGAATCGCTGAAGAAGACCAACCGCATTGTTTTTGTGGATGAGGATGTGCCCGGAGGCGGCGCTGCCTATATGTTCAACAAGGTGATGGAGGAACAGGGGGGCTACCGCTGGCTCGATGTGGCACCCCGCACCATAACCGCCCAGCCCCACCGGCCGGCCTACGGCTCGGACGGCGACTATTTCAGTAAACCCAATGCGGAGCAGATTGAAGCGGTGTTGAAAGATATGATGCGGGAATAGGGGATTGGTTAATTGGTTCATTAGGAATTAGGGCCTGGACTGCAGTTGCAGTTCTGGAAGTAGATAACAAATAGATTATGAAGATTTACCAGGTAGACGCATTTACGGATAAAGTATTTAGGGGAAACCCGGCGGCGGTGGTGCCGCTGCAAAGCTGGCTGGAAGAGGAGCTGATGCAGAAAATTGCTTTGGAGAATAACCTGAGCGAAACGGCTTTTATTGTCAAAACCGATGAGGGCTACCATATCCGCTGGTTTACGCCGGAAAAGGAAATTGACCTCTGCGGTCATGCTACCCTGGCTTCGGCTTATGTCATTAAAAATTTTCTGGAACCCCACCTGCAGGAGGTGCTGTTTACCACCCAGGTAGCCGGGGAGCTGAAAACATATATAAAAGACGGCCTCTACACCCTTGACTTCCCGGCCCGGATGCCGGAGCCCTGCAACACGCCGGCCAACCTGCTGCAAAGCCTGGGCGTGGATACGGTGGTGGAAGTGTTGCGTTCCCGCGATTTCCTGGTGGTGCTGCCCGACGAAGAGGCCGTGTTACAGCTGGAGCCCGATTTTTCGCTGATGAAAACCCTCGAAGGTTTCGGCCTGATCGTGACCGCCAAAGGCCGCTCGGCCGACGTGGTATCCCGCTGCTTTTATCCCAATGCAGGGATCGACGAGGACCCCGTGACCGGTTCGGCTCATTGTTCCATCATACCTTACTGGAGCCGGAAGCTGGGAACCGAAAAGCTCTTTGCTAAACAGCTTTCCCGCCGCGGCGGCGACCTGTGGTGCGAGCTGGCCGGCGACCGGGTGCTGCTCAGCGGCAACTGCGTCCTCTACCTGCAGGGCGATATCAGCTGGGAGGAATAAGCTATTCGATTAGGTATCTAATAAAAAAACGGCTTCAGGGAAGCCGTTTTTTTATTATTTAAAATCCCGGTGGGAATTATTGCAGGTTGTGGAAAACCTTTTGAACGTCTTCGTCCTGTTCCAGCTTGTCGACCAGCTTCAGCACTTCCTGGGCTTGCTCCTCACCCAGTTCCACAGTGGTGGAAGGGATCCATTCCACTTCGGAGGAGAGGGGGTTCATGCCTTTTTCTTCCAGGGCTTTTTGCAGGCTGCCGAAATCGTTGAAGGCGCAGCGCAGCACCAGCACGTCTTCGCCGTTCTCGCCGGAACCTTCACCCAGTTCCTCCAGGCCGAAGTCGATCAGCTCGAGTTCCAGGTCGTCGGCGCTCAGGCCTTCGGGCTTCAGCTTGAACACGCCCATCTTGCGGAACTGGAAGCTCACGCTGCCGCTGTTGCCCAGCGTGCCGCCGCCTTTGTTGAAGATTGATTTCACGTTGGCTACGGTGCGTACGTGGTTGTCGGTAGCGGTTTCCACCAGGATGGCGACGCCGTTCGGACCATAACCTTCGTACAGGATCTCTTCGTAGTTCTCCATTTCCTTACCCTGGGCCCGCTTGATGGCGGCTTCCACGCGGTCTTTGGGCATGTTTACGCTCTTGGCGTTCTGCATGCAGCGGCGCAGGGCAGGGTTGGTGGCCGGATCCGGTCCGCCGGCTTTTACGGCAATGGCGATCTCTTTCCCGATGCGGGTAAACTGTTTGGCCATGCGGTCCCAGCGGGCGAACATGGTGGCTTTACGTACTTCAAATATGCGACCCATATGATAGTTTGTAGTTTTAAGGCTTTCGGCCGGCAAAATTACTATTTACCTGAACAAAAAAACCGCCCTCTTTGAAGGCGGTTTGACTTTTTATCAATTCATTGCCGCTAACGCTCCAGGTCGGTGGCTCGCGGATTGAGCGGATCGATGGGATCCCTGGGCAGGGCTACGCGGCCTTGCTGCAATTTGCTATGCGTCCGGCTGTACCCGAAATAGATAATAAAGCCGACCAGCAGCCATCCCAGCAGCCGTACCCAGTTGGTCCAGCCCAGGCCGAAGATCATGGCCGCGCAAACCACGATACCCAGCGTACACACGACCGGGTAAGCGGGAGTTTTGAACGCCCGGGGAACATCGGGGTGCTTTACCCGCATGATCCAGATGCCGGCGCAAACGAGAATGAAGGCGAATAGGGTGCCGATGCTGGTCATTTCGCCCACGATATCACCGGGGACAAAGGCGGCAAAGATGCCTACCAATAACAAAATGATCCAGTTGGCTTTATAGGGCGTGCGGAACTTCGGGTGGACTGTGGAAAATATCGGCGGCAGCAGTCCGTCGCGGCTCATGGAATAGAATACCCGCGACTGGCCCAGCAGCATCACCAGAATCACGGACGAAAAGCCCGCCAGGATGGCGATGGTGATCAGGTTGGACAGCCAGCCGTATTGGGGTACCCACTGCCCGTTGACCATTTGACCGGCCATGTGGTCGATGGCATAAGCTACGGAAGCTTCGCGGCCATGGGTGCGGAAATCCTCGGTGCTGGCAACGCCGGTGAGCACGTAGGAAAACAGGATATATAATAGGGTACAAACGGCCAGGGAACCCAGGATGCCGATGGGCATATCCTTTTTGGGGTTGCGGGCTTCCTGCGCCGCAGTGGACACGGCGTCGAAACCGATAAAGGCGAAGAAGACCACCCCGGCTGCTCCCAGGATTCCCATGATGCCGCCAAAATGCGTGGTGATCCCCTGCGAATTGGTGTAGCTGGTCGGTTCGGGAATAAAGGGCGTATGGTTTTCGGGGCGGATGTAGTGCCAGCCCAGGGCAATGAAGATTAATACGATTGCTACTTTGAGAATAACGATAATCGCGTTTAACGAAGCCGATTCCTTGGTGCCCCGGATCAGTACCAGGGTCAGCAGGAAGACAATGAACAGGGCGGGGAGGTTCATGATGCCGCTGACGCCGGCAGCGGAGACTTCAAAGGGAGAGTGGCACCATTCGTAGGGAATCCCCAACCCGAAAATGCCCAGCAGGCGGTTGAAATACTCGCTCCAGGCAATGCCGACCGTGGCGGCGCCCACGCCGTATTCGAGAATAAGGTCCCAGCCGATGATCCAGGCCAGGAATTCGCCCATGGTGGCGTAGCTGTAGGTATATGCACTGCCGGCTACGGGGATCATGGAGGCAAACTCGGCATAGCACAGACCCGCAAAGGCGCAACCAATGGCCGCTACAATAAAGCCTATGGTAACGGACGGTCCGGCATGCTGTGCCGCGGCGGCGGCCGTTCGCACAAATAACCCGGCACCGATAATGGCACCGATACCCAGGGCGATCAGGTTGCCGGCGCCCAGCGTCCGCTTCAACCCTTTTTCGCCGTTGTCGGCTTCCTTGATCAGCAGGCCAACCGGTTTTTTAATGAATAGACTCATATGACTGTGTAATTATTATGGGAAAATATTAACTCAGGTGTAAACATCGGTTAAAATAGCATTATTCGATAAATATGGGTAAAAAAACGGTTTGTTTGCGCAGGCTCAGGCGTTTTTACTAATTCATCTTGCCGGTACGGTTTGTTTCCTTAGTTTTGGCGCTTTTAAACCCAATTATGAGCAAACAGAAGGTCGGACTGCTTTCCCTGGTTCTGTTTACCATTACAGCAATTCTCCACTATCTTCATAACGTTTCCCTGGTACACCTGCCGGCACTGTTCCTGGTCCTTTCCCGTTGGATGGTGGTGGCTGCGCTCGTTGGGTATGCCCTGCTCAAACGCACCCTCACCACCTGGATACTGGTCAGCATGGCCATCGGCATCGAGATCGGCATTGACTTTCCGCACTTTGCCCAGAACCTCCAGGTGCTCAGTAAAATATTTTTGCGGCTGGTGAAAACCATCATCGCCCCCATCCTTTTTTCCACCCTGGTGGTCGGCATCGCCGGCCATTCCGACCTGAAGCAGGTAGGCCGCATGGGCTGGAAGTCGATCCTGTATTTCGAGGTGGTGACCACCCTGGCCCTTATCGTAGGGTTGCTGGCCATCAACCTTTCCAGGGCCGGCGCGGGCATCGTGCTGCCGGCAGGCTTTCACCAGGACCTGCCCGAAACCAAGCCCCAGAGCTGGCAGGACGTGATCCTGCATATTTTCCCCGAAAACATTGTCAAGTCCGTTTATAACGGCGACGTGCTGCCCATCGTGGTGTTCAGCGTCATCTTCGGCATCGCCCTGGCCATGCTGAAGGAAGAGCGGCGCCGGCCGATGCTGCAGTTTTCCGAGAGCCTGGCCGAGACCATGTTCCGGTTCACCAACATCATCATGTACTTCGCCCCCTTCGGGGTGGGTGCCGCCATTGCCGTGACCGTCGGCCACCTGGGGCTCGACATCCTCAAATCCCTGTTCTTCCTGCTGGCCACCCTCTACCTGGCGCTGATCGCATTCATCCTGCTGGTGCTGCTGCCCGTAGCCCTGCTGGTCAAGATACCGGTGAAAAAATTTATCAAGGCGGTGTCGGAGCCCGTTTCCATTGCCTTTGCCACCACCTCTTCGGAGTCGGCCCTGCCCAAGGCCATGGAGAACATGGAAAAGTTCGGGGTGCCCCGCAAGATCGTGGCCTTTGTGCTGCCCACGGGCTATACGTTTAACCTCGACGGCACCACGCTCTACCTGTCGCTGGCGGCGGTATTTGTGGCGCAGGCGGCCGGCATTCCCATGAGCGTGGGGCAGCAGGTGCTGATGGGGCTGACCTTGATGCTGACCAGCAAGGGCGTGGCCGGCGTGCCCCGGGCCTCGCTGGTGATCCTGCTGGGAACGGCGGCTTCCTTTGGCCTGCCGCTCTGGCCCATCATGGCCATCCTGGGCATCGACGAGCTGATGGACATGGCCCGCACCTCGGTGAACGTGATCGGCAACACCCTGGCCTCCTGCGTCATTGCCCGCTGGGAGGGAGAATTCGACGACCGGAAGGCCCTGGCCTTCCAGCCGGATTAGGAAAAAATAGTAATTGTTAACGAGTTATATCGAAATATGGATAAAGGTTTTGTACAGCAATTTATTGAGTGGATCATCCATAACGGCGGATTGTATTTCCTGCTGTTCGTGGTATTTGCCGAAACGGGCCTGTTTATCGGGTTCTTCCTGCCCGGCGATTCGCTGCTTTTCGCCGCCGGCATTTATACCGAAGAACTGGCCAAGGCATTTTTTAACGTGCATTACAGCATCATCCTGCTGCTGGTGATCATCGCCTCGGTACTGGGGAATATGGTGGGTTACTGGTTTGGCCGCAAGGCGGGTCCGCTGCTGTACGAGCGCAAGGAAACCTGGCTGTTCCGCCGCAAGCACCTGGTGCGCGCCCGGGAATTTTATGAAGAATACGGGAAAGGCACCATCTTCATGGCCAAGTTCGTGCCCATCATCCGCACCTTTGCCCCCATCATTGCCGGCATCGTGCGCATGGACCGCCCCACCTTCATGCTCTACAACGTCATCGGCTCCGTGGCCTGGGTATGCAGCATGATGCTGGGCGGCCACTTCCTGCAGGGCTGGGTGGAAAAAGAGTTTGGCTACAGCCTGAAGGACCATATCGAGGCCATCACCCTGGTGATCATCGTTATGACCACCCTGCCGGTGTTGTATAAACTGTTTTTCGCCAAGAAAAAGCCGGTCCAACCCCCCATTTAATCCTTTCCTAATTGAACCATATGCAATCCAGAAACTATGGTGTGCTTTCCATCCCCGTGATCGTGGGCGCACTGGGCTACTTTGTTGACATTTACGACCTGCTGCTGTTCGGCATCGTGCGGAAACCCAGCCTCCAGGACCTGGGTCTGACGCCTGAGCAGGTGACGACGGTAGGAGAGGACATTATTTCCATTCAAATGGCCGGCCTGCTCATCGGCGGCATCATCTGGGGCATCATGGGCGATAAGAAGGGCCGGTTAAGCGTGTTGTTTGGCTCCATTGTATTGTATTCGCTGGCCAATATTGCCAACGGCCTGGTGCAGACCACCAACCAGTACGCCCTGGTGCGCTTTATTGCCGGCGTCGGCCTGGCGGGCGAGCTGGGCGCGGGCATCACCCTGGTGTCGGAGCTGCTGTCGAAGGAAAAGCGGGGCATCGGCACCTCCCTGGTGGCGGGCTTGGGCCTGACCGGGGCCGTGGTCGCTTATTTTATTTCCCAGACCTTCCACTGGCGGGTATGTTATTATATCGGCGGCGGCCTCGGGCTGCTGCTGCTGCTGCTCCGGGTATCCGTATTCGAGTCGGGCATGTTCCACGAGGTGAAGAAGCAGAACGTTTCCCGCGGCAACTTCCTGATGTTCTTCAACAAGGCCGACCGGTTCAAAACATATCTCAATAGCATTCTCATCGGCCTGCCCACCTGGTACGTGATCGGGGTGCTGGTCACCTTTTCCGACCAGTTCGGAAAAGAATTCGGCATTGCCGAGGCCATCAATCCCGGCAAGGCCATCATGTTCGCCTACGTGGGCATTGCCATCGGCGACGTCCTCATCGGCTTTGTAAGCCACTGGCTGCGGAGCCGCAAAAAGGCCCTGTATCTATTTTACGGGCTGACGGCCCTGTTCATCGCCCTGTTCTTTGCGCAACAGGGCGGCAGCGCGGCGCAGATGTACGTCATTTGTGCGGGACTGGGCTTTGCCACCGGCTTCTGGGCCGTATTCGTGACCATGGCGGCCGAACAGTTCGGCACCAACCTGCGGGCCACCGCCGCCACCACCGTTCCCAACATGGTAAGGGGCTCGCTGCCGCTGATCATCATGCTGTTCAAATGGCTGCGTCCCCAGATCGGTTATGCCAACGCCGGCATGATCACCGGCGTTGTTTGCATGGTGATTGCCATCTTTGCCGCCATCAATACCAAGGAAACCTTCGGCAAGGACCTTAATTATATAGAAACCATTTAGAGGCGTGCCCTGGACCATTAATGTGCGTATATGAAGTTTTTGATCATCCGGTTTTCTTCGATAGGTGATATTGTGTTAACAACACCGGTGATCCGGTGCCTGAAGCAGCAGGTGCCGGATGCCGAAGTGCATTTTTTGGTCAAGCCCTCCTTTAAGGCCGTGGTGGCGAACAATCCCTATATCGACAGGATCCACCTGTTGCAGGAAGACTGGGACGCCATGGTCAAAGAGCTGAAAGCCGAAGCTTTCGACTACGTCATCGACCTGCACCATAATCTCCGCACCCTCCGGGTGAAGCGGGCGCTGGGCGTGCCGGCCTATTCGTACAACAAGCTGAATTTCCAAAAGCTCGTTTTCACCAAGCTGAAGTGGAACGTGATGCCGAAGGTGCACATCATCGACCGCAACCTCGATACGGTGGCGTCCTTTGGCGTGAAAAACGACGGCGCCGGCATGGACTACTTTATCGCCCCCCACGAAGAGGTGAAAATGAGCGATATCCCTGCTGCGCACCATGCCGGTTTTATCGGCCTGGTGATCGGGGCTTCCTACTACACGAAAAAGCTGCCGGTATACCAACTTCAGGAACTGGTCCGCAAGATCGATCACCCCGTCATCCTGCTCGGCGGTCCCGAGGACCGGGCGGAAGGGGAGGCCATCAGCAGCGTGGACCCGGTAAAGGTGTACAACGCCTGCGGCAAGTTTTCGCTGAACGAAAGCGCCGACCTGGTCCGCAAGTCGAAGCTGGTGATCGCCCATGATACCGGCCTGATGCATATTGCCGCCGCCCTCAAAAAAGAAGTGATCGCCGTCTGGGGCAGCACTACGCCCTCCTTCGGCATGGTGCCTTACTACGGCCAGAACTTTCTTGCCGGCCACCCCCATCCCACCGACGACGTGCAGGTGCACAAGCTGTGGTGCCGTCCCTGCACCAAGATCGGCCGGAAAAAATGTCCCCAGGGCCATTTCAAGTGCATGAAGGATATTTCCATCGACGACATTGTTGCAAAGGTGAACAGGCGATTGGGGAAGGCTTAGAATTCAAACTCCAGTACTTCGGGGTCGTGAAGCACCTTTTCAATAAAGCGATAGTGGTTCTTTTTTCCGCCCTGAACGTTCCAGGAGCCGGTGATCTTGTCGCCTTTCTTGGTTTGTTTTATTCTTTTGAAGCGGAGCTGGCATTCTTTCAACAGGTTTTCATATTCGTCGAGCAGCTCGGGTTTGTACACCGATACGATCCGGTAGTTGCGTGCCTGGTTGATGTTGTCGAGCCAGTGTTCCAGCTTCGTCAGTAAAAAGAGGGAGGCCAGCACCACGGCGGTAGCAGCCCCCACCAGCACATACTGCCCGTCGGCGATGCCCATGCCCAGGGCGGCGACGGCCCAGATGGTGGCGGCGGTGGTGATGCCGTTGATCCGGTCGTCCCGGCTGCGGTAAATGACGCCGGCGCCCAAAAAGCCGATGCCGGTGACGATGTTGGAGGCAATGCGGTCGGGACTGTCTTGGGTAATGTGAATGGAAAAGGTGGTGAACAGGAACGACCCCAGGCAGATCAGGATCATGGTGCGGAAGCCGGCCGACTTGCTGCGGAGCTCCCGCTCCGTGCCGATCAACCCGCCCACTATCACTACCAGCAATAAACGAAAAAGTAAGGTTTCAATCGAAGGCATCCCCCAATAAAAGTTGGTAACCCTTCCATCTATTCATAAATCCTGCCGGGATATGGAATGGGTTCATTGGTTCATTGGGATATTAGGGCCTTCGGCGGCAACGCTGCTTTGGTAAATGTTTGTGGTGTGTGGAAAGGCGCGACCTTCCCATACGGAAACCATCTTTCCATTTTGCCTCATCAGCCTAATACCCTAATATCCCAATGAACCAATTCCCTAACTCTGTTCACTCAGCTCCAGCCAGCGCAATTCCTTTTCGTCGATGGAGGCGGCGATAATGCCTACCCGTTCGGTCAGCTTTTGCAGCTCTTCGTAGGGAAGGGTGGCCTCGGCCAGCTTGGCGTAGATGTCCTGGCGCTCCTTTTCCAGGTCGGCCAGCTCTTTTTCCAGGTTCTGGAATTCGCGTTGCTCCTTAAAAGATAATTTTTTCTTTGCGGGAGCCCCGCCGGGGGCGGCAGTTGTTGCGGCAGCGGTGGCTGCCGGCGGGGCCGGTTTTTTTTCTTCCGCTTCTTTGGCTTCCTGCAGCTTCTGCCATTCGCGGTACTGCGAGTAGTTGCCCGGGAAGTCGCGGATGGCGCCGTCGCCTTCGAAGACGAACAGGTGGTCTACCAGCCGGTCCATGAAGTAGCGGTCGTGGCTCACCACCAGCAGGCAGCCCGGGAATTCGAGCAGGAAGTTTTCCAGCACCGACAGGGTGGGCAGGTCCAGGTCGTTGGTGGGCTCATCGAGGATGAGGAAGTTGGGGTTGCGGAACAGGATCGACAGCAGGTGCAGGCGGCGCTTTTCCCCACCGCTGAGCTTGCTGATGTAGGTGTATTGCTGCTCCGGCGGAAAGAGGAACAGCGTCAGGAACTGCGAGGCGCTGAGGTAGGAGCCGTCGGCCAGCGGGAAATGTTCCGCGATATTTTTGACGTATTCGATCACCCGCACATCGTCCTTGATGACCAGGCCCGACTGCGAGTAGTTGCCAAAAACTACCGTATCGCCGATGTTGATCTTACCGCTGTCGGCCGATTCGATGCCCTGTAAAATATTCAGGAAGGTGGACTTGCCGGCTCCGTTCTTCCCTACGATACCGATGCGCTCGCCTTTTTTAAAGGTATAGTCGAAGCCCTGGAGGATCTTTTTGTCGCCATAGGATTTGTACACCTTTTTCAGCTCGGCGATCTTGCCGCCCATGCGGCTCATCTTGGCCTGGAGTTGCAGCTGCTGTTCCTGGAGCTGCTGTTTGGCCTTCTGCTCCACTTCGTAAAAGGCGTCGATACGGCTTTTCGATTTGGTGGTGCGGGCCTTGGGCTGCTTGCGCATCCACTCCAGTTCCTTGCGGTAGGTGTTGCGGGCCTTTTCGATGCTGGCTGCCTGGCTTTCCTCGCGGGCCGCCTTCTTTTCCAAAAAGTTGGCATAATCGCCCTTGTGCTCGTACAGCTCGCTGCCATCCAGTTCCCATACCTCGTTGCAGACGTTGTCGAGGAAGTAGCGGTCGTGGGTCACCAGCAGCAGGGTAATGTTTTCCTTGTTCAGGTAGTGTTCCAGCCATTCCACCATCTGCACATCGAGGTGGTTGGTGGGCTCGTCCATGATCAGCAGCACGTGTTTGTGCTCGAAGCCGATGTCGATGAGGGTGCGGGCCAGGGCCACCCGCTTGCGCTGGCCCCCGCTGAGGGTGGAGACGGGCTGGGCGAGGTGGTGAATGTTGAGCTTGCCCAAGATCTGCTTTACCTTGGCGTCGAAGTCCCAGGCGTTGAATTCGTCCATCTGGATGAGGCAGCTGTTGATCTGGTCTTCGTCGCCGGCGTCCACGGCGGCTTCGTATTGCTTGATGGCGTTGATCACCGGGTGGGCATGGTGGAAGATATTGTCCAGCACGGGCAGGTGTTCCTCGAGTTGGGGTTCCTGTTCAAAATAGGCGGTGTCCACGTCCTTGTGGATCCAGACCTTACCGCCGTCCGCCACTTCCTTGCCGGCGACGATCTTCAGCAGGGTGGACTTGCCCGATCCGTTGCGGGCGACCAGGGCGATCTTGTCGCCTTCGGAGATGTGGAAGGAAATATTATCAAAAAGGGGCTTGATGCCAAATGACTTCGAAATGTTTTCAGCCGAAACGTAATGCATGGCGCAAAGGTAAGGCAGGGAGATTTCGGATTCCGGATTTCAGGTTTCATAAAAAAAAGCTCCGGAAGGGAGCTTTAATGGAAAAGTGAGTCGATTCATACTTTGTCTCTGTCACTTCCGAGCGACCGCAGCCAACCAATGACCTCGTCGCGTGTTTTTCCTAGTTTATGTTGCAAACGGCCATAAAGCTCCTCTTCCTTACCTTCCTGGTAGGCCAGGTCATCATCGGTAAGGTCTCCGTAAGCCTGCTTCACTTTTCCTTTCATTTCGTTCCATTTTCCTTTAATTTCCAGTTCGTCCATGGTAAAGCTATTTACTTGGTTACGAGACAAAAGATCGTGCCAAGGCCGTCTCTAGCCCGGCAGGATCATCCGCAGGCAGGCGGGCAGGATCTCTGCCGTAAGGCCCCGGATCTTGCCGCGGTATTCGCCGTCCACCTGGAAATAAGCTTTGCGGTAGAGCGAGACCTCCAGGCTGCGGGCGTGAAAGATTTCGATCTTGTCGGGGTCGAAAGGCTTGTGAGTGACCAGCATTTTCAACAATTCGATCAGGTTCAGTTTCCGTACCACCACCACTTCAAAGCGGCCGTCCTCGAGGTTGCCTTCGGGGTTGATGACCGCCCCGGTGCCGTAAGTGCGGGCATTGGCCAGCACCACCATAAAGGCCTTGCGACGGATGGTTTCGGTGTCGGTCTGCAGGGTCACGTGCATGTAGCTTTTGTGATACAGCACCTTCACCAGGCCGCGGCCGTAGGCCCACATGCCCCTTTGGTCCGAGTCCTCGAAGTGCTTGACCAGGTTCGCGTTCAGCCCGATATCGCTCAGGTGCAGGCAGATCTCGCCCCCGTTGATGCGGATGGCGTCGATATCGTGGATGTTGCCGTCCAGCACGATTTTAAGGGCTTCTTCCAGGCGGAGGGGAATGCCCAGCTCGCGGGCCATGCCGTTGGCCGAGCCGGCGGGGATGATGCCCAGGGGGATGCCCGAGTTGAGCAACTGCTCCGCCGCCAGCTTGATGGTGCCGTCGCCGCCCACGGCCACCACCTTGTCGGGCTTTACCGTTTGCAGGTGGTGCCGCACCGACACGGGATCGCCCTTGCCGGTGAGGATAAATATCTCGGGGTGGTGGGGCAGGTCGCGGAAATAGTTCCGGATCACCGCCTCCCAGTTTTGCTTGTTCTTCCCGCCCGAA
This sequence comes from Huijunlia imazamoxiresistens, assembly GCF_037132455.1. NCBI lineage: Bacteria > Pseudomonadati > Bacteroidota > Chitinophagia > Chitinophagales > Chitinophagaceae > Huijunlia > Huijunlia imazamoxiresistens. The sequence continues at coordinate 47,208 of NZ_JBBBEI010000013.1, forward strand.
ACGGGGTTAATGAGGAATAACAGCTTTTGCGCCTCTTCTTTCTGCATACTTCTTGTATTTCCCAGACTATGCCAATAAATCAAATACGATCGGAAAACCACAAAAATTGGAAGTCCCGTTTGCTGCACTGGCTGGGGCTGACCAACGAGATCCAGGTAAAAGTGTACCATGGCTACGGCCAGGAAAAGCGGATGGTGATCCACGGGCATGTGCTGCGGCTGAGCCCCCTGCCGCGGAGCCGCTACCGCAAAAGTTTTATCCACAATACCCTGGCGCTGCTGCGCCTGTTTATGGTAAAACCCTATGCCGGCGCCTGCCTGCAGATGGAGTGGGAGGGAAGGCGCTATACCGCCACCTCCGATACCGACGGCTTTTTCAAGTTTGAGTGGAAGGACGAGCCGCCGCTGCCGCAGGGCTGGCAGACGCTGCGGGTACAAATGGTGGATGCCGCCGGCGCCTGCCTGGCGGAAGGCAGGGGGTCGGTATACATTCCCTACGAAACCCAGTACGGCTTTATTTCCGACATCGACGACACCTTCCTTATCTCGCATTCGGCCAACCTGCGCAAGCGCCTGTTCGTGCTGTTTACCGAAAACGCCCGCAGCCGCCGGCCCTTCGAAGGCGTAGTGCGGCACTACCAGCTGCTGGCGGCGGGCAATACCACCGCGGAGGCGCCCAACCCCTTCTTTTACGTTTCCAGCAGCGAATGGAACCTGTATGACTATATCCTGGAATTTGCCCAGCTGCACCGCATGCCGCACGGGGTGTTCCTGCTGAACCAGCTGAAGCTGATGAACCAACTGCTCAAGACGGGGCAGAACAACCACCACACCAAGTTCGCCCGGATCGTGCGCATCCTCGAAGGTTTTCCCAACCAGCGGTTCATCCTGCTGGGCGACAGCTCGCAGCGCGACCCCTACATCTATGCCTCCATCGTGGAGCACTTTCCCGGCCGCATCCATGCCGTATACATCCGCGACGTATATAAGAAGAGCCGGGAGCTGGTGGCGGAAGTGCTCCAAAAGATCGAGGCGGCCGGCGTGCCCTGCTTTTTTTTCCAGCACAGCTCGGAAGCCATTTTGCATTCGGTCAAAATCGGCCTGATCGCCCCGGCGGCCCTGACGGAGGAAAAGGTAGGCGGGCGCGAACCGAAGGAATTGGGTATTGGTTAATTGGTTTATTAGGGACGGCGCTTCAAAATGCAAGAGCCCCCTAATTCCTAATGGACCAATGAACCAATTCCCTCAACCTTGTTGGCATGAAGTTTAATTAAGATGTAAGGGCCCGGCGAGCGCTGCATCAAGGGGACGAATGCTTTATTAACCGCTGAAAAATATAGTTATGGAAAAAAATCTTCAGAGCAAAGAGGCTTTGGAAAAGTACAGGAAGCTGGTCAATGATATCAATGTGTGCATGTTTATTACCAACTGCACTTCAGGAGGCAACAGCCCCGAGCATACCCGCCCCATGGCGACCATCGAGGTGGAGGACGACGGCACGCTCTGGTTCTTTAGCGACATCCGCTCCATCAAAATCGAAGAAGTGAGCGTGGAGCACAAAGTGCACCTGACCTATGCCCACCCCGGCAAGGAAAGCTACATGGATGTACGCGGCACCGCCGATGTCATCACCGACCGCGCCCAGATCAAGAGCAAGTGGAAACCGATGGTGAAGGCCTGGTTCCCCGGTGGGTCGGACGATCCTAACCTGGCCCTGCTGCGGGTGCGCCCGTCCGATTGCTATTACTGGGATGCCGAAACCGGTAAGATGGTAGCCTTCCTCAAAATCGCGGCGGCCGCCATTACCGGCAAGCGCCTGGCAGAGGGAGCAGAAGGTAGTTTGAAATTGTGATGGGGGACTTCCCTGCAAATGCTCTAAAAGATTTTTATGGCAGAACGCCCTGACGATATAATTCCCCAGAACGAATCCGGGATCCAGACCGATACGGAAGCCAGCAGGGAATGCGCTACCGTGGAGGAAGCCAAACAGTTTTATGAACTGGTGAAGGAGCGCCTGCTGCACGTGCACCGGTGGCACGACCTGGCCGGCGCCCTGACCGCCGAGTTCCAGCTCACCGACAGCCAGGGCCGCGAGGAAAAGCGGGCAACCCGGGAAGGTGATTACTGGAAGATCGACATCCCCGGGCCGGGATCCCTGACGGGCGAGGGCTTCGACTGGGTGCGGGTGGAGCGGATGGAGGAACATGAAGATCCCTACACCCAGCGCCTTCTCATCCGGGTGCGCCCGGCGCCCAACCCGCAAAACGAGGATGCCGACGTAGCGCATTTCCTGAGCGACGAGGCTACCAGCTCCTTTGTGGTGAAACGCGAGGCGACAAAGGTGACCGCCACCGTGCATGGCCGCAACGAAAAGCCCAATGTGGATACGGAAGCGGTGGTGGACAAGGCCCGCAATGCCGCCGTGGCCACCGGGGCCATGACCGCCTTTTCGAAGCTGCAGTGGAAAAGCCTGGTCAACGGGCTGATCGAGAAGGAGAAAGGAACGTAAAAGCAAACACCCCTTAAACTTGCGTTTAAGGGGTTTTTGCTTTTTGAACGTTTGTTCCGTGATCCCGCTGGGACTCGAACCCAGGGCCCATACATTAAAAGTGTATTGCTCTACCAACTGAGCTACAGGATCAGTCCCGTTGTTTTGTCGTTGGGGGTGCAAATATAGGGAGATATTGTTGAGTTGCGCCAACCGGGTGAATTTTTTTTAAAAATTTCACGGCTTTCGCTCCGGAATATTTGCGGGAAAATAAAGAACGATAAAAGAAAAAGCCAGCGTAAATCGGTTGTTTACGCTGGCTTTGTTCTGTGATCCCGCTGGGACTCGAACCCAGGGCCCATACATTAAAAGTGTATTGCTCTACCAACTGAGCTACAGGATCAGTCCCGTTTGCGATTGGGAGTGCAAATATAGAGGTGCTTTTGATAGAAAGTACAAAAGCGTAAAAATTTTTTTAAGAAGTTGTAAGCGACCCAATAGCGTTCGGAACCCTGGAAAAGATTTTTCTTTCATAAACGGCCTTGCAGGGTTCCGAACGCTTTGCTGCCTTTTGCTGCCGCAGCTTCAACTCCCGGGTTCTTCCTGGCATTTGATCGGCAGGAGCACCTTCAGCAGGCAGCCGGCGCCGGGGGAGGAGACGATCTCCACCGAGCCGTTCATCAGCTCTACCCGGCTCTGGATGTTCATCAGCCCGATGCCCTTTGATTTTTCCTTCGGGTCGAAGCCCTTGCCGTTGTCCCGCATCTGCAGGTGCACCAGGCAGCCCTGCCGGTGCAGTTCGACCGCTACCTGGCTGGCGCCGGCATGTTTGATGATGTTGTTCAGCTGCTCCTGGGCGATGCGGTACACCGCCAGCTGCTGCTGGATATCCAGTTCCTGCAGCGGGCCCGAATGGGAAAACTCGATCTTGAACAGCTGCAGCACCTTGATGGATTCCACCAGTTCCGTCAGGGCGTCGACGATGCCCATTTCCCGGATGTTGGGGGCCACCAGCGATTTGGAAACCTTGCGGATCTCGTTGATGCATAACTGCAGGTTGTGTACGCTGCGGTTCAGCAGCTCGCGGTCCTGGCAGGGGCTGGAAAGCGACAGCTCCAGGTACAGCTTCACCGTGGTCAGGATCTGGTTAATGTTGTCGTGCAGCTCCTTGCCGATCTCGGCCCGCTCCTTTTCCTGTCCTTCGATGGTGGCCCGGGCCAGCAGCTTCTGGTGGGCGACCCGTTCATTCAGCAGGGTTTGCTCCAGTTCCTTTTGTTCGGTCACGTCGATCATGGAGCCGATCATGCGGTAGGGATGCCCGTTATTCTCGAACAGGATAAAGCCCTTGTCCAGCACGTTCTTGTAGGTGCCGTCGGCACAGCGGAAGCGGTATTCGTCCTGCCAGTCGTGGAGGTGCTTGTCCAGCTGGCGGTGCAGCTTTTTGCTGACCCGCTCCCGGTCGGCGGGATGCACTTTTTCCTCCCACCATTTCAGGTTGTTGCGGATCTCCTCGTCGCTGTAGCCAAAGGTGGCGTTCAGGCCCTTGCTCCAGAAAATATCGCCGGTCCGGATGTCCCAGTCCCAGACCACGTTGTTGGTGGCCACGCTCAGGGTATTGTATTTGTCAATCGCCTGCTGCAGCTTTTTCTCCTGGTCTTTTTTTTCCGTGATGTTTTTAAAGTATACGCTCAGCCCGTGGGGGGCGGGGTAGGCCGTCACTTCCAGCCAGTAGTTCCAGTGGGGCGAAAAGTGTTCGAAACAGACAACGGTCCGTTCCTGGGCCGCCCGGTGGAATTCGCGGTAAAAGTGCTGCGACCGGTCCACGGCGAACCAATCCCAGAAATTCCTGCCCACCATCTCCTTCCGGGGCAGGCCCAGGATCTTTTCTGCCGCCAGGTTCCAATAGGTAACCGTCCAGTTTTCATCGAGGGCGAAAAAGCCGTCGCCGATGCTTTCCAGGATGTCGGTGAGGCGCTCGGAATATTCCTTCAGTTGTTTTTGGGCTTCCCGCTTTTCCAGGCGTTCGCGGTATTCCTGCAAGGCCCGTTCGATCTTGGGACCGATGGTAAATAATTTATCCTTCAGCACATAGTCGGTAATGCCGCTACGGATCAGGCTCACGGCATTTTCTTCCCCCACCGTTCCGGAAACGACCAGGAAGGGCGTGTCGGGTGCCAGCTGCTGCCGGAGGGCAAAAGCCTCCAGGGCGTTGAAGCCGGGAAGGTTAAAGTCGGACAGGATAATTGTAGGCGTATATTCCTGCAGGGCGGCCGTGAAATCTTCCTGGGTGTGTACCACCCGGGTGGTGTGGGGCAGGCCGCTTCTTTTGATTTCGTACTGTAACAGTTCGATATCCGCGGGATCGTGTTCAAGCATCAATATGTTAATCACTTCGTTCATGCTGCTTCGTTTCGGTTAGGGTACAGAGGAGGGGAGGGCCGATTCATCCGTCAAAGGGCAGCGGGTTACAGTAGCTGCCTCATTGCAGAAAAAACCGTACCCGGTTCAGGGCTGGGCTTCCGGACGGGGAAGGGTAAAATAAAAGGTGGCGCCTTTATTCACTTCGGCCTCGGCCCATACGCTGCCGCCGTGCCGGGAAATGATTTTCTGCACCGTGGCCAGTCCCACGCCGGTTCCCTCAAATTCGCTTTTGCCGTGCAGGCGCTGGAAAACGCCGAACAGCTTCTGGGCATATTTCATGTTAAAGCCCACGCCGTTATCCTGTACAAAATAGACAACTTCGTGTTCTTTTTCCAGGCAGCCCACCACAATTTCGGGCTGTTCTTTCTTCCCCGAATATTTAAGGGCGTTAGCCACCAGGTTGAACCACACCTGGTACAGCAGGTTGTAGTCGCCCTCGGCCGGCGCCAGGGGCTCCAGGCGGATGGAAGCTTTGCTGTGGCCGTTGACGGACAGCTCGTCCACCACCGCTTTCACCAGCTGGTTCATATCCACGGGGCTTTTGGTCACCGGGGTTTTTCCCAGGCGCGAAAACTCCAGCAGGTCGTGGATCAGGTCGCCCATGCGGATCGCATTTTTTTGGATGATGCCGAACAGCCGCTTCATTTCGTCGGGGAAGCCGCTTTCGAATTCGTTGCGGATCATCTGGGTATAGCCGTTGATGGCCCGGAGGGGCGCCCGCAGGTCGTGCGAAACCGTGTAGGAAAAGGATTCCAGCTCCTTGTTGGTTTCTTCCAGCTGGGCGACGTTTCGTTTCAGGTGGGCGTTCAGCTGCAGGATCTCTTGATCGGTCTGTTTTTGCTGGCTGATGTCGCGGACGTTGGCAAACCACCGGCCGTCGCGGTTGACGATGTTCCAGTGGAGGCATTTTTCCGCACCGGCCTTGGTGCGGAGGGCGGTTTCAAAAGAAAAGTGTTCGCCGCTTTCCTGGGCGGCCTGCTCTACTTGCGGGCGGTCGGCCTCGGGCAGGAAATCGAGCAGGGAGGCGCCGCGGACCTCGGCGGCAGTATAGCCGGTGATGCGGTAAACCGCGTTGTTGACCTCTTCGAATTGCAGGGTTTCGGCATTGATGGTGCAGATGATGTCGGCGGAGTTGTTGATCAGCAGGGCATAGCGTTCCAGGGCGGCGTTTTGGGCGGCCAGCTCTTTTTGCTGCAGGTGCAGGCGCAGCAGCACCGACACCCGGGCTTCGGTAAGCAGGGGATCGAGGGGTTTGTAGAGGTAGTCGATGCCGCCTTCCTCGAAGCCTTTGAGCACGAATTGCTGTTCTTTTTTCTCGGCGGAAGCAAAGATGATGGGGATATCGCGGGTGCGGTGGTTGGTCTTGAGGATCTGGGCTACCTCGAAGCCGTCCATACCGGGCATTTGCACGTCCAGGATAAGGAGGTCAATGTCGTGGTTCAGGGCGGTTTTTAAGGCTTCCACGCCGTTGGTGGCGTTGATAAATGTGCGGCCGGGCTTTTCCAGCAGCTGCTCCAGGGCAAAGATATTGGCCGGCTTGTCGTCTACGATCAGGATGGTAACGGGGCGGTTTTCGTTCATGGTGGTAAAATGTTTCGTTGGTGCGCTCATAGGTCCAGCAGGAAGTTGCCGATCTGTTCGGGGTCCAGTACCTGCATGACCTCGCCGCTGTTGATGGCGGACTGGGGCATATACGGGTAGGGGGCGGTTTCGGGATTTTGGGCGATGGTGAGGCCGCCCCGGCTTTTCACCTGCCGGATGCCTTCAGTGCCGTCGTTGCTGGCGCCGGTAAGGATGATGGCCACCAGGCGGCTGTCATAAGTGGCGGCGGCCGTCTCGAACAGCACGTCGATGGAGGGGCGGCTGAAGTTGACGGGCGGGTCGTAGCTCAGCGAGAAGGTACGGTCGGTTTCCACCAGCAGGTGGTAGTCGGGCGGAGCGAAATAGGCCGTGCCGCCGAGGATGGGTTCCTTTTCGTCGGCCTGCTTTACCCGCAGACGGCAGCGGGCCTGCAGCACCTGCTCCAGCTGTTCGCTGCTTTCGGGCGCCCGGTGCTGCACCACGATCAGGGGCAGCCGGAATTCCGGCGGCAGCCGCTCCAGCAGTTTTCCCAGCAATTGCAGCCCCCCGGCCGAAACCCCAATAACCACGGCTTCCAGATTTTTGTACTTGTTATTGTTCATTAATATCCATTCAATGCGTTACTCTTTTTTCATAAAAATTTTTTCCTTCCGGTCCACCTCGCTGAATTGGGGCTTTTTGTCCGAAAACAGCAGCGACTCCTTGTTGCCCAGCGCCAGGAAACCCAGCGGGCAGAGGCTGTCGTAGAACAGGCGGATCACCCGGTTCTGCAGCCCCTGGTTGAAATAGATCAGCACATTGCGGCAGGAGATCAGCTGGAATTCGTTGAACGAGCCGTCGACCGCCAGGTTGTGGACCGAAAAAACGATATTCTGCCGCAACGACCGGTCGAACAGAACGGAGTTGTACCGGGCGATGTAATAGTCCGAAAAGGTCCGCCGCCCGCCAGCCTTCTGGTAGTTGGCCGTATAGCCCTTCATCTGCTCCAACGAGAAGATGCCGTCCTTCGCCGCCTGCAGCGACCTGCGGTTGATGTCGGTGGCATAGATCACCGAGCGGTCGAGCAGGCCTTCCTCCAGCAGCAGGATCGCCAGGGAATACACCTCCTCCCCGGTGGAGCAGCCGGCCACCCATATTTTCAGGAAGGGGTAGGTGGCCAGCCGCTTCACCAGCTTTTCCCGCAGGCTTTTATAAAACGGCGGGTCGCGGAACATTTCGGTGACGTTGACCGTAAGCTCCTGCACGAAGGATTCAAAAAAGGGCTCCTCCCGGCGCAGCCGTTCCTCCAGCTCCCCGAAGCTGCCGATTCGGCTGACCTCCATAAACCGGCTGATCCGCCGCCGGATGGAAGCTTCCGAGTAACCGGTAAAATCGTAACCATATACGGTCCGGAGAGAATAAAGCAGGGGGGCGAGGTCATTAGCCATTTTGGAAATTAGTTCATTGGTTAATTGGGATATTAGGGCTTTAGGTCGAAACGGCAATTTGCTAAGAAATATTAATTATTTCACATGTAAATATGGAGTGGTACGTATTTCCTTTAGACGGCCTTGTACTTCCCAATTCCTAATGAACCAATGAACTAATTCCCCTCCTGGCGGTTCAGCCAGATTTTCATCAGCGACAACAATTGCTCTATGTTGACGGGTTTGGTGATGTAGTCCGACATGCCGGCCTGCAGGCATTTTTCCCGGTCGCCCTTCATGGCTTTGGCCGTAAGGGCGATGATGGGCGTGCGGGCATAGCCCTCTAATTTGCGGATCTCCCGGGTGGCCTCGTAGCCGTCCATGCCCGGCATCATCACGTCCATGAGGATGAGGTCGATCCGGTCCTGCTGCTGCAGCAGTTCCAGGGCGGCCCCTCCGTTTTCGGCCGAGTAGCACCGGACGCCTTCCTGCTCCAGCACATTGGTAAGGGCGTAGATGTTGCGCATGTCGTCGTCTACCACCAGCACCTTCCGGTTTTTGAGCACCTCGCTGCTGCGGACGGGTTTGGGAGGGGCAGGCTGCTTGCTGGGGTCCTGCTCCACCCGGTGCAGGAACAGGGTGGCCTCGTCGAGCAGGCGCTCCTGCGAATCGGCGGTTTTCAGCACCACCGAGGAGGCCAGTCGGCCCAGGCGGTTCGATTCCTCCCGGCTGAGGTCCTTGCCGGTGTATACGATCACGGGGAGCCCGCGCAGGGACTCCTCCGCCTTCAGCTTTTCCAGCAGCTCCAGCCCGGTCATTTGGGGCAGGCCGAGGTCGATGATCACGCAGTCGAAAGCGTCCTGCTGCAACAGCCGGAAGGCTTCCTCGCCGGAAAAGGCCCCGACGGCCTGCACCTGCGGGTCGCCGATCAGCTCCCGGATGGCGGTGTTCTGCTGCTCGTTGTCTTCCACCACCAGCAACTTTTTCAGCTTTCGGCGGGTGGCGCCCTCGATATGCCGGAGGGAGGCCTTCAGGTCGGCTTTTGAAAGAGGCTTTGCCAACAAATCGAACAGCCCCAGGTCCGGCCCCGCGGGGGGCAGCGCCTGCACCGGTATGGTCCGGAGCTTGGGATCCTCGCGGAGCTGCTGGAGCAGGTCGGCGGCGGGCAGGCCGCCCAGGTTCCGCCCGAGCAGCAGCACGTCGGGCTGGTACTGGCGCGCCAGGGCGATGCCCCCGGCTGCAGGGCTGACAATGCCCTTGTAGCCCCGCTCGCGGGCAAGGCCGAGCAGGCGAAGGGCCGTTTCGGCTTCGTCCTCGATGAGCAGCACCACCTTGTCCTGGTTGCCGATGGCCTGGCGATCATCCGGCAGTGCGGGGGCGGGCAGGGGAGGAGAGGCAGGGTTGGGGGCGGCGGCCAGGGGCAGGTAGAGCGTAAAGGTGCTGCCTTTTCCCTCCTGGCTCTGCACCTGCAGCTCGCCGCCCAGGGCGGCGGCCAGCTCGCGGCTAATGGACAGCCCCAGGCCGGTGCCGCCGTACTTGCGCCGGGTAGAGCCGTCGGCTTGCTGGAAGGCTTCGAAAACGACCTCCAGCTTGTCTTCGGGGATGCCGATGCCCGTGTCGGTCACGGCCAGCTGCAGCACGGCACCGGCCTCCCGGAGGCGCCGGGCTTTAAAGGGTGTGCCCGCTGGGGCCGCGCTGATGTGGAGCCCTACCTGGCCGCCCTTGTCGGTAAATTTAAAGGCATTGGCCAGCAAGTTGCGCAGGATCTGTCCCAGCCGCTGGGCATCGCTGACCAGCGGGGCGGCGGGGGCGTCCAGCCGGATGGAGAACCCGATGCCTTTGTTCCGGGCTACTTCGTCAAACAGGTTGTGGAGCTCGGCTTCCAGCTGGGCCAGGGACAATTCTTCCAGGTGCAGGTCCAACCGGCCCGATTCCACCCGGGCCAGGTCGAGAATTTCGTTGATGAGGGTCAGCAGCTCGTTGCCCGAGCTGTTGATGTTGCGGGCATACTGGATCTCTTTGGGCCCCAGCGCCATGCCCCGGTTGTCGGCCAGCAGTTGCGACAGGATCAGGATGCTGTTGAGGGGGGTGCGCAGCTCGTGCGACATATTGGCCAGGAATTCCGACTTGTAGCGGCCCGTTTCCTCCAGTTTGGAAGCCTTGATCTCGATTTCCGTGTTGGCGGCCTGCAGGCTTTCTTTCTGCGTTTCCAGCAGCACCGCTTTTTCCTGCAGTTCCTCGTTGGTTTGCTGCAGCTCCTCCTGCTGGGTTCTCAGGCGGGCTTCGGAGGTTTCCAGCAGGTCGGTTTTTTCCTGCAGCTCCTCGTTGATCTGGCGCAGTTCCTCCTGCTGGCTTTCCAGCTCTTCGGTCTGGCGCTGGGTTTCTTCCAGCAGCTCTTTCAGTTGCTGGCGGCTTTGGGCGGCATGAAAGGCGATGCCGAGATTTTCGGCTGCCGTTTCCAAAAACTGCAGGTGCAGGGAGGAAAAAGGCTGGACGGCGGCGATCTCCACCACGCCCTTCAGTTGGTCCTCGAAAAAGAAGGGGCAGAGCAGCAGGTGGGTGGGGGCGGTGCTGCCGAGGCCCGACCGGATCTCCAGGTAGCCGGCGGGCAGGTTGTCTACCAGCAGGGGCTGTTGTTGCAGGGCCGCCTGGCCTACCAATCCCTCTCCCGGCAGGAAGGCGGGAGCCGCACCGGGCGGCCGGTCCAGCGCATAAGCGCCCAGCAGCTCCAGGTGGCCGTTTTCGGTCCCGTACAGGGCGCCTACCTGGGCGTTAAAGTAAGTCGTCAGCTGGGTGATGACGTCGTCGGCCAGAAGGCGGGTGTCTTTTTCCCCCCGCAGCTTGTCGTTGAGGGCCCGGTGGCCGCTCAGCAGCCAGGTGCGCCGCTCGTTTTCCTGCGACAGCTGCAGCAGGTTGTTTTTCATGTTGTTCAGCGACAGGCCCAGCTGGTCGGCCCCGCTGCGCACCGGCACCTCGGCGCTGTAGTCGCCCCGCCCGATGGTGTCGGCCGCCTGGGCGTACTGTTTACTTACCTGGATCAGCTGGCGGAACGAGCCGGCCAGCCGGCCGATCTCGTCGCGGCCGGTAACCGATAGGTCCAGGTCCACCTCGCCGCGGGTAAAGCGGTCGGCGGCTTCCTTGATCTGTCCGATCGACCGGGTGATGGCGCGGATGGTCAGGAACAGGAGGTAAATGATCAGCAGCAGCACGATGCAGGCAACGGCAATGCCGTTGCGGATAGAGGTGCGGAGGGCGGCCAGCTTGGTTTCGGCGGTGTGGCGGATAAGGTGGATGGAGTGGTCTTCCACTTCCTTAAGAATATTGAGGAACGAAAGGCCGTTGGCCCAGTAGATTTCGGGGGAAAAGCCGTAGCGGGAAAGGTTGGGATCCCTGAAGGCCGAATCCACGATGGCCAGGGTAGCGCGCACGGCCGGCGACGCCAGCTTTTCACGGACAAAACGGGCCTGCTCACCCCGGAGGTTTCCCTGGAACTTTTCGAGGTTCAGGTCCAGCTTTCCTTTCAGGGCGGCAAACTCGCCATAACTGTTGCCCTTAAAGGCGCCGGAAAGGAGGGCCTGCTTGAGCGTAGACCGCAGCTGGCCGAAGTACTCTTTGCTGTACAGCAGGAACATGTGGTTCAGCAGCAGGTTCTTCACTTCCGGGTCGAAGGAATAAAATGCCGTTTTGCTCATTTCGTCGATCTGGGGCAGGATGATAGCGGCAAACTGGGCGCGCAGGCTGTCGGGCGGCAGGTTGCGGGTATCGACGCGGCCCCGCAGCTGGCCCAGCCGGTTCAAAGAGTTCTTGAGGGCGCGCGAGCTGTTGCCGGAAGCAGCCCGCCGGTTCAGGACGTTCAGGGCTTTGTCGGTTTCCCCGCGCTGGAAAAACAGGCCGTTCTTTTCCGCCAGGTCGCCGGTGGTCAGGTAGCCGGTGGCATAACCCCGTTCCTGCTGCATCTGGTGGATGGCATTGGAGAGCTCCTCCGCCAACCGCACTTCTTCGTATACGCGTTCCAGGCGGTTCTTGGCCTTTTGCTGAAGGGTAATGCCTTCGGCGAAGAAATAAAAAAGCCCGGCCAGCGGGATCAGTGAGATCAGCAGCAGCTTGTTGCGGATGGAGATGTTTTGGATGAATGTCTTCATGGTAAAAGGCAAAGGCGGATACCTTTGGGATAGGTCAAGGGGAGGGCGTGGTGCAGCTTCAGGTTCGGCTGAACGCCACCGGTGGCGAGCAAACGGACGGAAAGGCCCGGGCCGGGGAAACTGCAGGGTTATGGTTCCTTTTCATGAGTTTCGGGAATAATGGGAATATATAAATGGAAAAATATATGTAATCGCTTAAACAAAACCGATATGCTCAGCTTTTTTTGGAGTGCTAATCAAAATTTTTAGTTGCGCTAAGGAGATCAACCCGGAAAAACTAAGTGGAATTGTAAAGGGCGGCAGGTGTTTTTGCGTAGATCGGGCGGTTGTAAAAAAAGGATCCAGGGAAAGAGCCGGCTCTTTCCCTGGATCCTTTTTTACCCGGGGCATACGCCTGGTTTACACCAGTTGCAGGCGTCGGCGTTGCTCCAGGGTGTTCGGGAGCATTTCCAATGTCCCGCTGGCGTTCATATAGCGACCGGATTTTGCCGGAGGTGCAACAGGTCGGTGACCAGGTGGTTCCGTACAGCTTCCACACGGTGGCGGGCGCGGAGGGCACAGGAGCGGGCCAGCGCCCGGGCTTCCTCCGTCAGGCAGTACGCATAGGCATTGTCTAGGAGCGCATCGTCCAGTTGGCCGGCGACGAACAGCAGGGGCCATTCGAGGGTGTGCACCTGCCGGGCAATTTTGGCGCCGCCGGCAATCGGGTCTATGGGCACCACCGGCACGCCGTTTTTCAGGGCCAGCACGGTGCCGTGCAGGCGGGTGGTCAGCACTACGTCCATGCGGGCGATGAGGGCCTCCACTTCGCCGGGTGTGCGCAGGCCGCCGGCATTCTGTTCCAGGGCGGTATCGATGGGCACGATGCTCATTTCGTGGCGGCGGGTCAGCCGGTCGATGGCCGTGTTGGCCTGTTCGTGCAGGGCCCGCTTGCCGTATTCCTTTTGCGGGTGCACCAGGATGAGGCCGGCCACGGGCACCCGGGGCGGCGGGGCGTAAAAGGTGATATCGGGGTGGGCGGCGGCGGAGCTGTCGCGTTCGTACAGCAGGGTGAAGGGGTTCCACTCGTCCAGGGACTGCAGCAGCGACAGGTTCAGCCCGGTGATGCGGGCGCCGGAAAAGCGGGCGAGAAAATCGGTCAGGGGCCAGCCGTTGCCGAAGGGGCCGCAAACGAAGAGCACGTCGGTGTAGCGGTCCGGGTCGGCTTCCTGCCACAGCAGGCTGCCGGGAAAGCTGAACTGTGGTGTCATGGCCACGTCGTAGCCGATCTGCGCTTCCTGCAGCCAGCGGCACACCAGGTCGCGGGCGATGAGGTCGCCGGCTGTCGTGCCCATATTTTCAAAGCTGAACCAGCCGGCGATCAGCACTTTTAACGGATGTTGCTTTTTTGTCATTTGTACGTTTTTTTTAATTAACGGATTCCTCCTTCCGCGAATTCTTTCTTTTTTCGTTCGAAGACTGCCAGGTTTTTGTTGGTGATCAGGTCCACCAGCCTGCCGCCCTCCAGGTGGAGAATTACGTTACAGGTAGCCAGGGTATCGAGGCGGTGGGTGATCAAAAAGGTGGTTCGTCCCTGCATCAGCCGCTCCATGGCTTCCATGATCTGGTTTTCGGTGCGGATATCCAGCGAGCTGGTAGGTTCGTCCAGGATCAGGATGGGCGCATCCTTTATAAACGCCCGGGCGATGGAGATCCGCTGGCGCTCACCGCCCGACAATTGCATGCCCCGCTGTCCCACCAGGGTGTCGTAACCCTGCCGGCTTTGGGAGATGAAGTCGTGGGCGTTGGCCAGTTTGGCGGCTTCAATGATTTCCTTTTTGCTGGCCCCGGGACGGCCGTAAGCAATATTTTCCGCGATGGAATGGGAAAAAAGTACCGGCTCCTGCAGAACCATCGCAAACTGATTGCGGTAATCTTCCAGCTTATAGTCCCGGATATCGCGGTTGTCCACGTAGATTCCTCCCGAAGAGACATCATAAAACCGGCACAGCAGGTTGATCAGGGTAGATTTTCCCGCCCCGGTGGAACCCATGATGCCCACCCGGTCGCCGGGCTGGATGCGAAAGGAAACGTTTTTCAGGATGGGCCGTGCGTTTTCATAGCTGAAGGCAACCTGGTCGAACAGGATGCCGCCCGCGGTCCGGGCCAGGGCCGTGGAGTTGGGGGCTTCTTTTACTTCCCTTTCCTTGTCCAGCAGGAAGAAAATGCGGTCCAGGCTGGTCAGGGAGGATTGGATGTCATTGACATTCTTGCTGATCTTTTCCAGGGGGGCATAGATCTGTGCCAGGTAGGCGATCACCAGGGTCAGCTCGCCCAGGGTCATCGCCCCGCTTTGCACGTAGGTGGCCCCGAAATACATGAACAGGGCCGTGCCGATGGCGAATACCAGGCCCACGCAGAAATCAAAGGTGGCGCCCAGCCAGGCCAGGCGCACCTGGCCATTTACGGCGGCTTGTGCCTGGTGGCTGAACCGCTCGGCTTCGCCGCTTTCCTGGCCGAAGGCTTTGACGAGGCGTAAGGCGCCCAGGACTTCGTTGACCACCGACATGGCCTTGCTTTCCTCTTCCTTTACCTGCTTCCAGCCCTTCCGCAGGCGGGCGGTGGACAGGCGCATCAGCCCCACCAGCGGGGGGGCCACGCACAGGGCGATGAGGGCAAACCGGGGGTTGATATAAAACAGGACCAGGACCATGGCCAGCAGGGTGATACAGGCGGAAACCAGGGCGGAAAAATTGCTGATCAAAAAGGTCCGCAGGGCGGTGGCGTCATATTGAATCCGGTATAACGAGTCGGAGGTCCCTTTATGGTCGTGGTAGGCAAGGGACAGCCGCTGGGTATGGTTGAACAGCTGTGTGCGCAGCCGCAAGACCATCCGTTCGCCGGTATAGGAACTCAGCAGCCATACCGCCAGCCCGTACAGGTTTTGCACCAGGGCGATGAGGATGACCAGGGCCGCGGACAGCAGCACCGTATTGCGGAACGAACCTTCGAAGCCGGAAGGCAGGAGGAAGGCAATAAAGCCGGGCAGGGGATGGTGGCCAAAGGCGCTGTCAATAAGGATCTTGAGGGCCAAGGGCTTCAGCAGGGCGATGGGAGTGGCCAGCAGGTTCAGTAAAAAGATCCCCGTAAGGTGCAGCCGGTAGGGGCGCGCCTGTAACAGGATTCGTTTGAGGAGGAAGGCGGTGGAATAATTCATGTGTTTGTTTCTTTTGGTCGGGCACGGGCTAAGGCACCGATAGTCTACAACCGGTTCAACAGGTCGTTGAGCACTTTGCTGCTGTCAAAGTAATCCCGGGCGATTTCCCGGGCAAAGTCCGAATGCTTTCGGGGGGCGGCCGCCACTTCTGCGATTGCCCCGACGGCGGAGGGCAGGTCGGTAAAGGCGAACAAGCCCCTGCCCGATGGAATATACCTGGACCATTGGGTTTCCTGCGTGATTACGGGCCTGCCGGCCGCCAGGTAGCAGGCCGAACGGCAGGAAAACCAGCCGCTGTTGGCTTTGACATACGTTTCTTTGGCTACCGAAAATTCCGCGGTGGAATGGGTGATGAAGCTTTTATAGGCCTGGGGGGAGGTAAGCACTTTCAGCGGGTCGGAAAGGGTCCAGCCCCAGCGGTTCAATTCCGCCTGCTGTTCCTTCGAAACTCCGGTTAGCAACAGGTGAAAATTTTCCGCGGGAAAATGTTGGGGCAGGGGTTGCACCTTTTCAAATTCTACGTCTTTTTGTCCCCATTGCTGCCCGTTGTACTGCAGCGGGGATCGTACCGACCAGTTCATCACCGAGGTGAACCGGTGATTCGGCATCGGGTGTTCATTGGCCCAGTAGCCCAGGCAGATGGGTTGCCGGGTGGGCTTCCAGTGAACGCCCAGGGTGGGGATAAGGCAGCCCTCCCGGTGCATGTGTTCACCAAAGGAAAAATGGTGGGTATACCACTCCAGCAGGGAGGCCTTCGGGGCGGGTTCCGTTCCCGGCCCGGCCGCGTGTTCGTTGCGGTATTCGACCTGGGTAAACATCGGGTCGGAATCGATCAGCGCCCTTGTGGGAATGTGCAGGTACTCTTCCCGTAAAACGGTAGCGGCGGAGACATTGATAAAAACATCGGCGGTGCGGCAGATTTCTTTGAGCTGCTCCAGCGACATTCCATAACACCGCCCGCTGCCGATATCCCGGTAGGCCCACCGGTCCGTCAGGCCGAACTCCTCCATCGTCTTTTTTAAATACTCGATGCTGTCCGAGGCGTCGTCCCAGGCCCTGCCGGCCGACTGGTAGCGGGCATATTGCTGCGTGTCTTCCAGATAATACACATCATGCCCCATCAGGTGCAGGCCCAGGGGGTATTGGATATAGTCCCAGGTGACGCCCCCGGTGGGGTACAACCCGATAAACCCGCTTACAATGATTCTTAGTTTTTTCATATCGCCTGGTTGAAGGGAACGGTACGGACCCTGCGACCACGGCAGACACGGAGGCGGTTGGTCCCCCGTGCCGCTGGGTGGTCATTCGTGCTTCTGCCTGGTTGTTCGTTCCGGTTAGTTTCGGGCCTGTTTCAGCGAAGGGTCGAGCGGGTGGGGGCCTGAAAGCGCCGGGGCGGCTTTCCACTCCATCGGTTCGGCTGCCGGCAGGTTTTGTTCTTCGGCATCGGCCGGTTGCTGGTGGATCAGCAGGGTGCGGGCGGGCCGGCCCTCCATGTTCAGTTCGCCGATGACCTGCCGGATGCCGGCCGCCAGGCGGGCCGAGCTGCGCAGGTATTCCACCGCCAGCAGCAGGGCGATGCCGGCGAAAAAGACCGTCGCCGTCCAGGCCGCTTCCGCCGCTGCCCAGGCAGTCAGGACCACCAGGCTGGTGCAGATGAAGGCGACGGCCCCGGAAGGCCGGGGGGCGACTTTTACTTTCAGGTACTGCTTGCCGCTGCCGTGCTCTTCAATGGCCAGCAGGAGCCGCGTTTGGGCAAACAGCCCGCTGCGGACCTGCAGGTCCCAGCAATCGAAGTCGCTGCCTTTGCGCACCCGGGTACGGAGGCGGACCAGCCGTTTTTCGATATCGCCCAGCCAGGTTTCGGCTTCCTTCCACTGCTCCGACCAATGGGCAGCGACGCCGGGGCGGAAGGAAAACAGGAAGCGGAAGCGGTAGCCGGCGCCCCGCTGCCGCCAAGGGGTGAGCCCGTGGTGGAGGCGGCCGTACAGGCGGGCGACGGGTTGTACCAGGTGCAGCAGGGTGATCAGCAGGTGGTACTTCCATTTTTCGCCTTCCGGCAGGGCGGGCAGGGAGGTGCGCCGGGCGGCGCTGGCGGCGGCCTGCGTTACCAGCACGGCCAGGGACGCCCCAAAGGGCAGCCACAGCCACAGCAGGGGCGCCCATAAAACGCCCAGGGAGGCCCCGAGGCCCACCAGCAGGGTGCCCAGGTACCACTCGGGCATCAGGGGCAGGGCGCTGAGCAGGCCCGTTGCCGGCTGGTAAACCGACTGGAACAGGGCCGATCCGCCGCTGCCGTAAAATATTTTCTCCTTTTTCAGCTTCAGGGGCACCGTCAGGCCGTTGCCGTAGATGCGGCCGGCCCAGCTCAGGTGTCCGAGGCCGTTGTATTTTTCGGGCCACTTGGCCTCCAGCAGGGCTTCCGCCTTGCCGTAGCCTTTTTGCTGCCGCCAGTAGGCTTTGAGGGAATTGCGGCGGTGGTGCCAGACCACGGCCGAGGGGTGAAAGCCGATGGTGTGGCCCGCCTGCTGCACTCGCCAGCACACATCCACGTCGTCGCCGGCCGCCCGGTATACCGGGTCGAAGCCGCCGATGGCTTCCAGCACCGACCGGCGGAAGGCCATGTTGCAGCCGGGGATGTGTTCGGCAATTTCATCGTTGAGCAGCACCTGCACGGGGCCGCCCGGGGCGTTGGCCACGCAGGTGGCCACGGCGCCGTCGCCCTCCGGGGCGATATTGGGTCCGCCGACGGCCTGGTGCCCGCTATGCATAAAGGCATAAGCCAGGTACCGGAGCCAGTGGGGGTCGGGGTAGGCGTCGTCGTCGATAAAGGCCACGATCTCGCCGCGGGCCTTCTGCCAGCCGGTATTGCGGGCATTGCTCAGGCCGCGGTTGGGCGTAGAAATGAGCTGGACGGGGTAGTGGCGGACAATGGCTTCGAGGTTGTCGGTGGAGCCGTCGTTGACCACGATCACTTCGTAATGGGCATAATCGAGCCGGTACAGCCCGTCGAGGGTATCCTTTATGGTGGCGGAGCCATTATAGGAACAGACCACCACGGAAATGAAGGGGAGGGGACGGGAGGAGGAAAAGGGAACGGCCTTCATGGTTTCCCGCACGGCCTGCAGGGCCGGCTTGGCTACCCGGAAGCGGTCCACCAGGCCGAAGTCCCAGTCGTGGATGTCGTGGCCGCCCCGCCACCATTCGTCGGTCCAGGCAAAGACGAACAGGCCGGCGCAGCCGCGGGAAAAGACGGTTTCGATCTGCCATTTCAGGGTTTGGGCCTGCTGTTGTTCGCCGTTGCGGCGGCTGTCCAGCCCTATTTCGGCCAGCACCAGCGGCCGGTCGCCGGCCAGGTGGTGGAGACGGGCCAGGTAGGTGCCCAGCTTTTCGGGGGTTTCCAGGTACACGTTGTAGCAGTCGAAGTCCAGGAAGCCCAGGTCGAGGTATTCGGTGGTGGGGTAGTTCACATAAGTGACCAGGGTATGCGGATCGGCTGCCTTTACCGTCTGGTACAGCTGCCGGATAAAGCCTTCCGTGCGCTTTTTGCCGTGCCAGCGCACGATCGGGGCCGGGATTTCATTGCCCACGGAAAAGCAAAGGATGGCGGGGTGCTGGCGGCAGGAAAGCACGGCTTCCCGTACCCGTTTGAGAATATCTTTTGCCCGCCCGGGCTCGTCCAGGAAGGTAATGTGCTGTTCCCAGGGCAGGCCTATCATCACCTGCAGCTGGTGTTTCTGCGCCGTGTTCAGCAGGTAGAGGGGCGGAACGGTATACGTGCGGACGCAGTTCAGGCCTTGCTGGGCCATAAGGGCGAAATCTTTTTCCACCACGGCGGGCGGGGGAAACTGGGTGCCGTTTTCCTGGGGTTGAAAGGTGCCGTAAGTGACGCCTTTGAGGTAAAACTTCTCGTTGTTGCGGAAAAGGAATTTGCCCTTTACCGTTACCCTGTTGGCGGTAACGCAAAAAAGGGGGCTGTTGGCAGAGGTGGCTTCAGTCATCAGGTTGGGTTTGGGGTGATCAACTAGGTTCCGGGCACGGATGCCGGACAAGGGGTGTTTGACTGAGGTCGGGTGTAGGTGAGGTTACACGGGGCGGATAGGGGGAACGAAGAACTAAGGGAAATAAGCAGGTAGTTTTATCCGTTCGTTCCCTCAATATTAACTAATTGTAAACTCTTATCAAAAGATTTGATGAGCTTTTTTTTAAAAATCCCGGGGAGAAGCGGAAAAGGGAGGAGGGAGGCGACCGCAAACAAAAAAGCCTCGTAAGTAGGAACTTACGAGGCTTTTGTTGTGATCCCGCTGGGACTCGAACCCAGGGCCCATACATTAAAAGTGTATTGCTCTACCAACTGAGCTACAGGATCAGTCCCGTTGTTTTGTCGTTGGGGGTGCAAATATAGGGAGCGATTTATTCCTGCCAAAAATTTTTTTCATTTTTTTTCAGGGCCTCCCTTTTTTCCCCGGCCGACACATTGTATTTTATGTAATCTCCAATTTCAATTAGGTTTGCGCCCTAATTACCGATCATGTCTGATTTTTTTAAAGATAAGGTAGTGGCAGTTACCGGTGGCAGTGAGGGAATCGGCAAGGCCCTGGTGGACCAGCTGTTAGGTCGCGGCGCAAAGGTGGCTACCTGTGCCCGTGATCACGACAGGCTGTACCAGCTGCAGGCGCAATACGCCTCGTACCCGCTGCATACCATGGTGGCCGATGTGAGCAACGAAAACGACTGCCGCCATTTTGTGGAATCGACAGTGGAAGGTTTTGGCGGCATCGATGTGCTGATCAACAACGCCGGCATCACCATGCGCTCCCTGGTGCAGGACTCCTCCGTGGACGTGCTGCAGCAGATCATGGACGTGAATTTTTACGGCAGCGTGTACTGCACCCGGCTGGCCCTTCCCAGCCTGCTGCAGCGCAGGGGCGTGGTCGCCGGTATTTCTTCCATCGCCGGTTGCCGCGGTCTGCCGGGCCGCAGCGCTTATTCGGCCTCGAAATTTGCGCTGCAGGGATGGCTGGAAGCCCTGCGCACCGAATTGCTCGACTCCGGTGTGCATGTCATGTGGATCTGCCCGGGCTTCGTGGCCACCAACATCCGCAACGTGGCCCTCGACAAGGACGCCCGGCCCAAATCCGGCAGCGTGATGGACGAAGGCCGGATGATGACCGCCGATGAATGTGCCGGACATATCCTGGGCGCGATCGAAAAAAAGAAGCGGTCCGAAGTGCTTACCTTCAAAGGCAAGCAGACCGTTTTCCTGAACAAATTCTTTCCCGCCCTGGCCGACAGGCTGGTGCACAAATTCTTTTTTAAGAACGGAAAACTTATAAAGTAAAATGTAAAATATAAAATGTAAAATATAAAATGTAAAATAAGGATAGAAGGCCCGGCGCCTCCAGTCATGATCCTTTTACATTTAATATTCTGCATTTCGCCTTTATCATTTTACATTTTGCATTCTACATTTTACATTCTACATTTCTCTCTCTATGCCCTTGGTCACGCTTACCTCTGATATTGGTCACCAGGATTACCTTGTTGGCGCCATTAAGGGCCGGATGCTGCGCATGAATCCGGATTTCCAGGTCATCGACATTACCCACAGCCTGTCGCCCTTCAACTACCCGCAGGCCGCATACCTGTGCCGCAGCGCCATCAAGAACTTTCCCGAATTCACCTACCACGTGATCCTGGTCAACCTGTTCGAGAACAAGCCCGACCAGCTGCTGGTGGCCTTCCACCGCGACCAGTACATCATCTGCGCCGATAACGGGCTGCTGAGCATGATCCTGGAAGAAAAACCCGAAATGGTGATCGGGGTGCCGCTGGAGAAGACCGCCGTCAAAAATACCCTGCACCTCACCGATGTGGCCGCCCGGGCCATTACCCAGCTGGCCAACGGCGAGCGCCTCGAAAAGATCGGCATCCCCGACGCTTCCTTTATCGAAAAGAATCCCCTGCGGCCGCTGCTGGGCGAGAACTGGATCGAAGGCCAGATCATCTTTATCGACAACTTCGAAAACGTGATCGTCAACATCACCCAGGAGCAGTTTGAGCAGCAGCGCAAAGGCCGCCGCTTCAAGATCGTGTTCAAACGCGACGAAATCATCGACCGCATCAGCGGTTCCTATGCCGACGTGCCCCAGGGCGAGAAGCTGGTGCTCTTCAACAGCGCCGGCTACATGGAGATCGCCATCAACAAGGGCAATGCCGCCGGCCTCTTCGGCCTGAAGGACTTTACGGGCAAAAATCCCCAGGTAGCCTCCATGATCCAGAACCGCCTGTTCTACCAAACGGTGAAAGTATACTTTGATTAAGGGAATGGGTTAATTGGGATATTGGGTGTGACGAACTGAACCATAAAATTTTCTCCTGGAAAGGGCCACTGCCGCATAAAAGCAAACTCGTGAACCCGTGAACTTGTGATCTCGCGATCTTGTGTTTTTATGAACAGTTCGCGGCGTAACTTTGCCGCTTTGAAAATTAACAGGAGTAAAATATATGAACCTATTTGAACATCAGGCAACGGAATTCGAGCGCCGGCATATTGGCCCCGACGAGGAGCAACTGGAGAAAATGCTGAAAGTGGTGGGTGTCGCAAGCATGGACGAGCTCATTGATAAGACCGTACCTGCTGAGATCCGCATGGACCACTCGCTGAACCTGCCCCCGGCCATGAGTGAAAACGAATACCTGCGTCATATTAAAGATGTGTCCCTGCGCAACAAGGTTTTTAGCAACTACATCGGGCAGGGGTACTACGATACCATCACCCCGCCGGTGATTCTCCGCAACATTTTTGAAAACCCGGGCTGGTACACCCAGTATACCCCTTACCAGGCCGAGATCGCACAGGGCCGCCTGGAAAGCCTGCTGAACTTCCAGACCATGGTCAGCGACCTCACCGCCCTGCCCATCGCCAACGCTTCGCTGCTGGACGAAGGCACTGCCGCCGCCGAAGCCATGACCCTGTTCTTCAACCTGCTGAACCGGACCGGTTCCGTTACCCGTCCCAAATTTTTCGTAGACAACGAAACCTTTCCCCAGACCCGCGACGTGGTGCTGACCCGCGCCGTGCCCGTAGGCATCGAAGTGGTGTTTGGCGACTACCAGCGGACGGAGCTGGACGAAACCTATTTCGGCGCCCTGGTGCAATACCCCAACGATAAAGGATCCATCGAGGACTACCGCAACTTTATTTCCCAGGTTCATGCCGCCGGCGCCTACGTGGCTATGGCCACCGACCTGCTGGCGCTGACCCTGCTGACGCCCCCGGGCGAGCTGGGCGCCGACGTGGCCTTCGGCTCGTCGCAGCGCTTTGGTGTACCGCTGGGCTATGGCGGCCCCCACGCCGCTTTCTTTGCCACCAAGGACGAGTTCAAACGCAGCATGCCCGGCCGCATCATCGGCATCAGCGTGGACGCCCAGGGCAACCGTGCCCTCCGCATGGCCCTGCAAACCCGCGAACAGCACATCAAACGCGAAAAAGCCACTTCCAATATTTGTACGGCCCAGGCGCTCCTGGCCAATATGGCCGCCATGTATGCCGTGTTCCACGGTCCCGATGGCCTCATCAAGATCGCCAAGCGGGTGGCCATGTTCACCCAGACGCTGGCCGAAGCCCTCGAAAGCCTGGGCTTTGAGCTGCTCAGCCGCAACTTCTTCGACACGGTGGTGGTGAAGGTGTACGATATCGACCTGTTCCGCAGCAAGGCCGAGCGCCAGCGCCTGAACTTCCGCTACTACGACAACCAGCATATCGGCATTTCGCTCAACGAAACCACCCTGGCCTCCGACCTGTTCGACATCATCAACAGCTTTGGCAACGACGTGGACCCCGTAGCCTTCAAGATCGAGCACGATTCCTCGCTGCAGCACATTCCTTCTTCGCTTACCCGGACGTCGCCCTTCCTGCAGCACCCGGTCTTCAACAGCCACCACAGCGAAACCAAGATGATGCGCTACATCAGCATGCTGGAAAAGCGGGACCTTTCCCTGAACTACAGCATGATTGCACTGGGAAGCTGTACCATGAAGCTGAATGCCGCCTCCGAAATGATTCCCCTGAGCTGGGCCCACTGGAGCAAGATCCATCCCTTCGCCCCCAAAGAGCAGGCGCAGGGATACCTGTTTATGGTGGACGAGCTGAGCAAATATTTGTGTGAGATCACTGCCTTCGATGCCTGCAGCCTGCAGCCCAACAGCGGCGCCCAGGGCGAATACGCCGGCCTGATGGCCATCCGCAACTTCCACGAAGCGAACGGCGAGGCCCACCGCGACGTGATGCTGATCCCCATCTCGGCCCATGGCACTAACCCCGCTTCGGCCGTCATGGCCGGGATGAAGGTGGTGGTGGTGAAAGCCCTGGAAAACGGCTATATCGATGTGGCCGACCTTAAACAAAAAGCGCAGCAGCACGCTGCTAGCCTGGCCGGCATCATGATCACGTATCCCAGCACCTACGGGGTGTACGAGGAAACGGTGAAGGAGATTACCCAGGTCGTGCACCAGCACGGCGGCCAGGTGTATATGGACGGCGCCAACATGAACGCCCAGGTGGGTCTGACCGCCCCGGGCCTGATCGGTGCCGACGTATGCCACCTGAACCTGCACAAGACCTTTGCCATCCCCCACGGCGGCGGCGGTCCCGGCATGGGCCCCATTTGCGTGAAGAGCCACCTGGCGCCCCACCTGCCCGGCCACGTAGCGCTGAAAAACGGTAATGCCGGCCAGATGCAGGCCGTACACGACCACGATGCGGCCAATGCGGTGTCGGCGGCTCCTTACGGCTCGGCCTCGATCCTGCTCATCAGCTATGCGTACATCCGCATGCTGGGCGGCGAAGGGGTGCGGAAAGCAACCGAGTACGCCATCCTGAACGCCAATTACATGCGCAGCCGCCTGAAGGACCATTTCGACATTTTGTACACCAACCACAACGGCGAATGCGCCCACGAGTTCATCGTCGACCTGCGGCCGTTCAAGAAGAGCGCCGACATCGAAGCGGAGGATGTGGCCAAGCGCCTGATGGACTATGGCTTCCACGCACCTACGCTGAGCTTCCCGGTTCCGGGCACCATCA
The DNA here is from genome assembly GCF_037132455.1 of Huijunlia imazamoxiresistens. Lineage (NCBI taxonomy): Bacteria > Pseudomonadati > Bacteroidota > Chitinophagia > Chitinophagales > Chitinophagaceae > Huijunlia > Huijunlia imazamoxiresistens. Next base: position 71,526 of record NZ_JBBBEI010000013.1, read on the forward strand.
TGATCGAGCCCACGGAAAGCGAGGATATGGAGGAGCTGGACCGCTTCTGCAACGCGATGCTGAGCATCCGCCGCGAGATCGCCCTGATCGAGGAAGGAGAGCTGGACAAAAAGGACAACCCGTTGAAAAATGCGCCCCATACCCAGCTGATGGTTTGCAGCGACGACTGGAGCAGGCCGTACAGCCGTGAAATTGCCGCCTTCCCGCTGGAGTACATACGGCTCAACAAGTTCTGGCCGTCGGTAGCAAGAGTGAACAACACGTATGGCGACCGCAACCTGCAATGCACCTGCGAGCCGGTAAGCGCCTACGCCTGATGCCCTAAAGAACCGGCAACAATTCTGGACCACAACAGTGCGGAAGCGGGGATTTTTTGCCCGGTTGCACGGCTTCAAAATAAAAAGAGCCCCATTCTCCGGGGCTCTTTTTATGCCCTAAAAGGGCCGGTGGTGGCAGGAAACTACGCGATCCGGTGCGTAATTTTTACCGGAACGCGGCTTTGGCCTCATTTTTAGGTCTTATCTGCCGTTGGGTTGGTCTTCGGCAGGCTTGAGGGTCAACGGCTTTCAAAAAGCAACGTATTCAAGGACAGACTTTTAAGGATGGGTTTTTTGTGTTACTTGTTTAATTCAGCCGAGAAAGTATGTAAATTACGTTAAACAAAATATAGTAGAAGTACGCGTTATTTTTAGTAGAAACCCTGTTTTCATCCTGCCGGTCACCTTGTAATTTAGTGCTCAAACTCTATTTGTATGATTGCAAAACCTAAGGAACAGAACATTGACCTTTGGGAGGCGTGGATCGACCTGTTGTGCCCCGGGTCCAAGGCCGGCACCTTGTATGTGATCGGGGACGTGCTCATGAGCAGCGATCTGGTACAGCCTTATTTCATCAAGCGGCAGTCGCCCATGGACATCCCGGGCGTATTGGTGCTGGAGATTGTTTCCAACAAGATCTATGATGAGGCCTATGTGACGGAGATCATGTATGCCGAAGAGCTGGATGACATGGAACAATACAATGTAATTAAAATATATGCAGGAGACGAACTGGTAAAGACGATCGACGATATTGAAAGACTGTATTAAATGCTTTATTACCCCGGGTTGTCCGGAACTCCGTTCCAATAGCTTTTCTGCAAGGGATCTTTAACAGATTGCCGTTAGCGGCATTTTTTCCAACCGAAACAGTGCGTTCATTGCCTCCGGTTGCAAGACATTGCTTATTTCCTTCCCCTGTTCCTTTCCTTACACCTTCCTTCTCCCCATACAAAAAGCATCAAGCTGCTCGCCATAAGTAATGAGTGATGCGTAAATGAGTTTTTCTCCGTATACTCCAACCTCCCCGGGGTACACTACCCATTCTTGCCTATTGCCTCTTTCTGCGCCTTTCTTCACGGGTGGGGCGAACGGGAAAATTCCGCTTCAAACCCGGCTTCCCGCACCATATGCCGCACCTCTTCGGCGCTGAGCCGGTTGGTTTCAATTTCCAGTGTATGATCCGGGTCGTTCATGTTCACATGCCAGTGCTCAATGGTGTGGTCCTTTTCCAGTTGATCCAGCTGGGGTTTTATCTGGGTCACGCATCCCAGGCAATTGATATTCGTTTTGAAATGGTAAGTACTCATGGATAAAAATTTTTAAGGATAACTCCCTCATTTTTCCACCAATCCTGGGCCAAAACGAACGTTTACGCGCTTTCGGATTTTTGCGTTTACGAGTTCGGTTCAGGGTTTGTTTCCGTTAGGATTTAGTTTACCTTATTGATATGGAAGAATATGACGTAATCGTGATCGGGGCGGGGGCTGCCGGGCTGGCAGCTGCGGTGGAATTGTCGAAGGCGGGCCGGCGGGTGCTGGTGCTGGAAGCCCGCGACCGCCTGGGCGGAAGGATCCATACCATCAGCGATCCCCGCTTCCAATTGCCGGTGGAAGCCGGGGCCGAATTTGTCCACGGGCGCCTGCCCCTGACGCTGGAGCTGCTCCAAAAGTACCACCTGGAATATGCATCGGTGGAAGGAAAAATGTGGCACATCAAAAATGGCGCACCCCGGAAAGAGGGCGACTTCATCCCGGACTGGGACCTGCTGCTGGAACGCCTGCGCCAATTGCAGGCGGATATGCCCATTGCCGCCTTCCTGGAGCAATCCTTTCCCGGCGACCGGCACAGCGAGCTGCGCCAGTCGGTCCTGCGCTTCGTCCAGGGCTACGATGCCGCCGATGCCCGCAGGGCCAGCGCCTTTGCCCTGCGCCGGGAGTGGGAGCAGGACGACGAGGAGCACCAGTACCGCCTGGCGGCCGGCTACGGCCGGTTGATGGAGTGCCTGGCAAATGAACTGACCGCCGCCGGGGGGCGGATCCTGCTCTCCAGCCCCGTACAGCAGGTAGCCTGGAGCAGCGGTAAGGCCGAAGCCGTCACGCTTTCCGGCCCACGGTTCACCGCACCCCAACTACTGGTGACCGTCCCCCTGGGCCTTTGGCAGGCCGAAGGCGGCCCGGGTGTGTTGTCCTTTTCCCCCGATCTTCCGCAGAAGCGGGAAGCGGCCCGGCAGATGGGCTACGGCCCGGTGATCAAAGTGGTCCTGCAGTGCACCCATAACTTCTGGGAGCAGGACGTGCCGCACCCCCTGAACGATGCGGGCTTTATTTTTTCCGAAGCCCTGGTGCCCACCTGGTGGACGCAACTGCCCCGGAAGGCGGCCGTGCTGACCGGCTGGCTGGCCGGTCCCAAAGCGGATGAGCTAATAGCCGAAACCGAAGAGGCCCTTTTCGACAAAAGCCTCGAATCGCTGGCGGCGATCCTGTCGCTGAACAAGGAAGCCGTCCGCAGCTACATCACGGCCTGGCGCATCCACAACTGGGGCGCCGACCCCTTTTCCCGGGGCGCCTATTCCTATGCCACCCTCCAAACCGCCACGGCCCGCCAGGTGCTGGAAGAACCCCTGGCCGCCACCCTCTATTTTGCCGGCGAAGCCCTCTACGACGGCCCCGAAACCGGCACCGTCGAAGGCGCGATTGCCAGCGGCATTTCTGCCGCCAGAGGCATGCTACTTTGAGTTTACGAGTTTACGGGTTTACAAGTTTACGAGTTGCTTGCGCCCGAATGGAACTCGTAAACTTGTAAACTCGTAAACTTCTCTCTCCGGCATAGTATTCGGAGGGGTTAAGAAAACAGATGTCATGGCGAGAGAAAATAATCCCAGCAGGGGAAATGAAAGAGACCTGACCACGAACCGTACGGAGCAGCAATCCTCGGTTCCCAACGACCTGCCCGATTCCCCCCGCGACGAGGAGCGTTTGCGGCCCGAGGAAACCATCATCAACCTGCCCGACGTGTCGGATATACCCGGACAGGAATTTGTCCGCGGCCGCACCATGGGCGAGATGGCCGATACCACCATCTCCTCGGAGGATGAGGAGGGCGACCGCGTGTTTGGGGACGAGCGCGACGAAGGGGAAGTGGAATACGTGATGGGCACCGAAGGCGATGTGGGTGCCAGCGAAAGGAAGGCGCTGGAAGATGACGAGTTCCTGCCCACCCGCGATGAGCACCAGCTGCGCGATGCCGGCATGGACAACGTGGACTTCCAGGGTGAGGCCCTCAACGAACGCGGCTTCGGCGACGAACGTACCGGCGGCGACCTGGACGTGCCCCAGACAGAAGATGACGACCGCATGGAAAACATAGGGGAGGAGGATGAGGAAAACAATGCCTACAGTCTCGGCAGCGATGACAATGATAATTTTACAGAAGGCACGCCCTGATGTTTGTCAAACCGGCAGAAAATGCTGCAAAGATTTCAGGAGAGAGCGGGTGGCACCGATGTTGATTTTAGGAGGGCGAACGAAACATCTGACTTGTTTCCATGTTCTAAAAACCATTTTAAAACATTCAAATCAGGAGGTGTTTATGGCAATCGTAAAACGAAACAGCAACTATCCCGCTCTTCCTTCTTTCATGAACGATTTCTGGGCAAAGGATCTCTGGAACTGGGGCCAGGAAAACCATTCCGCTACCAACACGACCATCCCGGCCGTGAACCTGAAGGAAACAGCCGATAACTTCGAAGTGGAAGTGGCGGCCCCCGGCATGAAAAAGGAAGACTTTAAAATTGAGCTGAACAACAACATGCTGACCATCCGCAGTGAAAAGGAAGACCAGCACGAACAGAAAGAGGGGGAACGCTATTCCCGTCGCGAATTCAGCTACCAGTCCTTCCAGCGTGTCTTCCAGTTGCCGGTAGAGGTAGTGGACGCGGAGCGGATCACTGCCCGCTACGAAAACGGCCTGCTGCAGCTGCTGATCCCGAAAAGGGACCATGCCCGGCAGAAGCCTCCCCGGACCATCGAAATTGCTTAAAGCAGAAGCGGACGTACGTCCGCTTTTTTGTTAAAATTTCCCGGCAGCCTGCCGCGATCTTTCTGCTGCAAGTTTCCCTAACAGAATCAAAAGCGGGCACTTCCGTTAATTCGGAAGGGACCCACCTTTTTCTAGGTGCCTCAGGGCACCTTTTTTGAGCCTTCTTCCTTAGGAAAATTTTTGAAACTTTTGGCCGCCGATTGAATAACTTGTAGTGCTTGGCCTGGTTCATCACCCTAAACCTCCATTTATGAAACTATATATTGATCGCCTGGTACCCTTTTTTGCCGGTGTCATCCTTATCATTTTATTAGCCGGGCAACTGGCATTTAAGAACGAAGAGAAACAGGCACTCCCGTCCCACCAATGGCAGGCACCGCCTATGCCCGAAAACCTGTCGTTTGCCGGCGAAGCCGTGCCGCTGGACCGCTGGGATGTGCGCGAGCGCATGGACCGCGAGCTGATGTACAACTATTACGGCCAGGCCAACATTTTATTTTTACTCAAGCTGTCGAACCGGTATTTCCCTGCCATCTCCGAGCGGCTGAAAGCCAACGGGGTGCCGGACGATTTCAAATACCTGTGCGTGGCGGAAAGCAACCTGCTGGCGACGGCCCTGTCGCGCTCCGGCGCCGTCAGCTTCTGGCAATTCCTGGATGCCACCGCCCCCGAGTACCGGCTGACGGTCAACAGCGAGGTGGACGAACGCTACCACCTGGAGCGGGCTACCGATGCCGCCTGCCTCTATTTTAAAAAGGCCTACCAAAAGTTCGGCTCCTGGACGGCTGCCGCCGCTTCCTACAACTGCGGCATGGGCGGCTATAACGGACAGGCAACCGCCCAGCAAACCTCCAACTACTACGACCTGCAGCTGCCCGAAGAAACCAACCGCTATATTTTCCGTATCCTGGCATTCAAGCAATTGCTGTCAAATGCCGAAGCTTATGGCTATAAGCTGGAGGATAAAGAAAAATACGCCGCCGTGCCCTACCGCAGCCTGATCGTCGACAGTTCCATCGGCAACCTGGTGCAATTCGCCCTCAGCCAGGGCACCTCCTACAAAATGCTGCGCCAGATGAACCCCTGGCTCCGCGGCCGCACGCTGACGGTGGCCAAAGGAAAAACGTTTGAGGTGCGGCTGCCGGAGAAATAAGTTTACCAGTTCACAAGTTCACGCGTTCGGGCTTCCCGTTGATGGGTATGTTTTTTGGTTTTATTCGATCAAACGAACCCGTGAACTTTTGAACTTGTAAACTCGTGAACTAAATAAGTAACATGATCCTTCCTGATATTTCCTCTCCCCTCTGGTTTTTGTTGACCGTTGCCGTGTTTTTCGCGGTGGTCATTGGCCGATATTTGCTGATTGCGGGTTTGTTTCATGGTATTTTTTACCTCTGGTTCCCGCAGCGCTGGCAGCAGCGGAAGATTGGGCGGAAGGGGTATAAGGAGGGGCAGTTTCGAAAGGAAGTGGGCTGGAGCACGCTGACCGCTTTGCTGTTTGCCGTGGCCGGCGCCCTGACACTGCTGTTGTGGCAAAAAGGATACACGAAGGTATACCTGCAGGCGGACGATTACCCACTCTGGTGGCTGCCGGTCAGCCTGGTGGTCTCCCTGCTGCTCCACGAAACGTTCTACTACTGGCTGCACCGCTGGATGCACCATCCGAGGGTGTTTCGCCGGGTACACAAAGTGCACCACGACAGCCACATCACCTCGCCCTGGACGGCCTTTTCCTTTCATCCGCTGGAGGGGCTGCTGCAGGCCGTGTACCTGCCCTTGCTGCTGCTGGTGCTGCCGGTGCACCTGTATGTATTGCTGGCGCAACTGACCATTATGACCTTCAGCTCGGTAATTAACCACCTCGATATCGAAATTTATCCCAAGGGCTTTCACCGCCACTTCCTGGGAAGATGGCTCATCGGTGCCACCCACCATTCGCTGCACCACAAACAGTTCAAGTACAATTACGGGCTGTATTTCACCTTTTGGGACAAATGGAAAAAAACCGAAAGCCCCCAGTATGAACAATTGTTCGAAGAAAAAACGAAGCGATAAAACTCTTTATTGCTATTTCACTCTTTATCCCTTAGTAAACAGAAGCGGTGCTCGTTGAGGATATGGCCGTTTTTGAAGATGGATTTCCGGAAAACGCATTCTTCGGTGAAGCCTGCTTTTTTCAGCACGTTCATGGAGGCGGGGTTCCAGCTGAAAACGCCGGCGAAGATGCGGATGATGTCGAACTGTTCGAAGATGTATTCGGTGGTCTTTTTCACCGCGGTGGTCATGATGCCTTTTCCCCAGAAGGGCTCGCCCAGCCAGTAGCCCAGGTCGGCGGTTTTGCGGTACACGTCGGGCTGGGGGATAAAGCCCACCACGCCCACGCATTCGCCATTGAGGTCGATGCACAAATTCGAGGGCGGCTGCTGGTGCCGGCAAACCCCGATAAAGGCGGCGGCATCGGCGGGGGAGTAGGGATAGGGGAAGGAGTTGCGCAGGTTGAGCCAGATGTTGAAATTATTGGCATATCGGGCCATGCTATCTACATCGCCTGGCTGGAAGCTGCGCAACTGGAAACTGCCGCAAGGAATGATCACCAAGATGAAAGCTGATTATAAGGTGGATGAATGAGCGGCCGTCCCAATTCCTGATCCCCAATTCCTCTTTTTGCCGGTTGCCGCTAATAGCCGATTTCGTAGAAGCCGAGGATGCGGTTTTCCGATTCGTCCTCCGCCCTTCTTTTCTGGATCAGGCGGGCGACGGCGGAAGCGGCGATCCCGCCCAGCAGGTACAGGCCCACGGTCATGGCGGTGGTAGCTGGGGTACGGTTGGCGGGGCCCTGTTTCAGTCCCAGGGGTTTGGGCAGCAGCACGGCGCCCAGTCCGGCGGCGATGCCCAGGGCAGTGCCGCGCCACCATACGCCTTTCTGCTTGCCGGCGCCGGCGAGGCTGTAGTACAGGGCGTTGCCCAGCAGGTCGCCCGCCAGGGCCAGTAAAAACAGGTTTCTGCCGTGGGGACTCTTGCCGTTAATGCTTTTCAGCGTCTTTTCCAGGGCGTTCATGCCCAGGAGGTCCATGCGGGGGGCCTTGGGGGTCAGTCGTTTCACCGATTCATGAACGAGGGTGAGGGCGCCGGCGCCTGCCAGCCCGCCCGCGAATGCTGATGCTGCTTTCATAATGACTATTTAAGGTTGTTAGGTGTGAAGCCCGCTTAACTGTTGTTTGCTTCGATCATGGTTTCGGCTTCCCGATCCAGGGGGACGTGCAGCCTGCTGAGCTTTCCTTTCCCCAATACCTTTTGGGCAATGGTCGAAGCCACCATGGTGCCGGCCAGGTACCAGCCGATGGTCAGGATCTTGGAGGTCAGGGTGCGGTTGCTTTCTTCCACGCTTTTTCCCAGGCGGCGCGGCAGCAACTCGGCGCCCAGGCCGGTCACCAGCCCCACCAGCGATCCCCGCCACCACAGGCCGCTGCGGGCGCCGCCCACCAGGGTCTGGTACAGCACCGTACCCAGCACGTCGCCCGCAATGGTCCAGGCAAATGTGCGGTTGGTGATGGTGTTATTTCTGATGCCATGAAATACCTTGGTAGCCAGGCGGGAACCCAGCGCCGCCAGGCTGAGCGGTTCGGTATTGGCCATTTTCACGTTCTGGGTAATGGTGTTGAGGGCGCTGGCCCCAGCCATTTCTCCTCTTATTACGGTTGTCTTTTTCATGAGCTTTCTGTTTTTTCAAGCCTATATCCTCCACTTTGTGGAAAAGAAGCAGCCTTGTCCGATAGCAACCAAAATTCCGTACCAGAAAAAGAAGCGGGGCTACAGCCCATCAGCAAAACAGGCGAATGCAACTGCATTCGCCTGGGCTTTCTTATTTTTTCTTTGAAGAGGGGGGATTAAACGTCGCAGATGCGGATGGCTTCTTCCAGGGAGGCGATCTTGTCGGCTTTTACGGGAATGAACTCCTGGGCCACGTAGCCGTCGAAGCCCGTGTCGCGGATGGTGCGCATGATGGCGGGGTAGTTGAGCTCCTGCTGGTCGTCGATCTCGTGGCGGCCCGGGTTGCCGGCGGTGTGGTAATGCCCGATGTAGGCATGGTGCTCGCCGATGGTGCGGATTACGTCGCCTTCGTCGATCTGCATATGGTAAATGTCGTAGAGCAGTTTGAAGTTTTCCGAACCGAGGCGTTTGCACAATTCCACACCCCAGGCCGTATGGTTGCACATGTAGTCGGGGTGGTCGATCTTGCTGTTCAGCAGTTCGATGACCAGGGTGACGTCTCTTTTTTCGGCCAGGGAAAGAATTTGCTTTAGGCCTTCGGCGCAATTCCGCAGGCCGGTTTCATCGTCCATGCCCCTGCGGTTGCCGCTGAAGCAGATCAGGTTTTTATAGCCTGCCTGCGCCACCAGCTCAATGTGTTCGGCATAACGTTTTATCAGTTCCGGGTGGTATTGGGGGTCGTTCCAGCCTTCGGTCAGGCTGATCTCGGCGCCGTTGCACATGGAGGAATAGACCCCATGCGCTTTCAGGGTGGGCCAGTCCTGCGGGCCTACGAGGTCAATGGCGCTGAACCCTAATTGTTTCACGGTAAGGCACAACTGGTCGAGGGGTAAGAAGTCGTACGTCCAGCGGCAAACGGAGTGATTGATTTTTTTCATGTATGGTGAATGTGGCGGGAAATTTAGCGCAAAAACCGCCATCCTGCGGGGTTGGATGGAAAAAGCGGCCGCTGGCCGGCAGTTAGCGCCGGGGATAAAGGGTTCGTACGGCCTTCAGGTCGTAGGCCGTGAACCGCGACCAGCCCCGGACGGTGGCGTTCATGACGGAAGCGCCGTCTTTTGCCGGCGTTCCGCTGATGTTGTATCCCCAGTTGCTGTTGGTATGGGCCAGGCCGATGGTGTGCCCCAGCTCGTGGGTCATGGCAAAGCGTTTTTTCGTTGCTTCAAGGCCGTTATAGCGGGTGTTGATGGTGATGCGGCGCCCCGGGTTGCCGTAGTAGTCGGGGTAGTCGGCGGAGGCAATGGTGGAAGAGGAGGAAGCGTTGGAAGAAACCCGGGTGGTGGCGCCGGCCGGGCGGCGCAGACGCCGCATGTATACGCCGCTGCCGGTGCGGTTCCAGGAGGCGATGGCGGAGTCCAGGGCGGCGAGCCAGGCGGCGGGCACGGTGGCGTCGGCATAGAGGTTAATGTTGTTTGCCCTGGCAGGCACTACGCGGAAGTAGTGCTCCTGTTGGGCGGTGGTGTTGACACCGCTGGCGGCTCCCTCTTCCGGGAAGCGAAGCAGGGCGTCTTCCAGGGAGACGCAGCCGTCGCCTTCCAGGACGAACTGCCGTTCCTGCGGGTCGTATACGACGCTGTCCGGGGGCGCGCCGATGGCGCCGGAAAGGTAGCGCCGCAGGGCGGGAATGTTGTGAGTTTCGGGGACGGCAGCTGTTTGCGGTACCTCCTGCTTCCTGCAGGAAAGGAAGAGCACGGCCAGGGCCGGGATTATTTTAACGGTAAAGAACATTCGATGCTCCATGGGTCATTCGTTTTTAGGAAGGTGAAAAAAAGCAGGCTGCCGGTGGCAGCTTGCGGGAGGGACGGGGGAAGAACCCGGAAGGAACACCTCCCGGGTTCTGTTGATGATTAGCGCAAAATGCTCATCCTGCCGGTTTGGGTCAGCATATTGCTGCCGGTTTGCAGCGAGAGGCGATAGTGGTAGATGCCGGCGGGCAGCCGGGAAGCGTTGAAGTGGGCAATATGCGTCCCTGCTTTGGCGGGGGCATTGACGAGGGTGGACATTTCCTTTCCTGCCAGGTCGTACATCTTAAGGGTTACCTGCCCGTCGGAAGGCAGCTCGTATTGGATGCGGGCGTTGGTGGCCACCGGGTTGGGATAATGAGCAACCTGCAGCCTGCCTGCCCATGCCTGTATGGGCTGTTCCATGCTTTCCGGGCGCCGGGTGGTAGCGGAAGCGGAAGGCGCATACCTGATCGTCAGGTAGTCGTAGCCGGTGCCCCGCCCTACACTCTCGCCAGTTACATATACATTGCCTTTCTTATCCGCGACAACGCTTACGGCCCTGTTATAGCTATTGTCCGTACCGCTGAAGTGATCCGCTCCGGACTCCTGGCCCAGGGGGGTGTACCGGACCGTGAAATATTCCAATATGGATCCGGTGCCGGAACCGTAGCTTTCGCCGGTAACATAAACGTTGCCGGCGCCGTCCACTGCCAGGGACAGGGCATTGCTGTAAGCATTTACCGGGCTGTCATTGCGGGCCTCCCACAGCTGCTGGCCGTTCGTATCGTATTTGAGGGTGGTAAAGTTGAAGTGCCCGTTTTTCCAGCTCTTTCCGGTCACCAGCACATTGCCCCCGCCATCCAGCGCCAGTGCGTTGGCTTCGTCGGTATTATTTTCACCATCAAACCGCGCGACCCATTTTTGCAGGCCGTTCTTATCGTATTTGATGGTAGTATAGTCGGAACCGGTGATGAGGCCCTCGCTCTGCCCGGTGACATATACATTCCCCAAAACGTCTACGGCTATGGCCTTTACCCGGTCGTTGCCGTTCGCGGGTCCATTGTAGCGGGCGGCCCACTGCTGTACGCCGTTATTGTTATACTTTATGGTAGCATAATCGTAAAAGGTGCTGCCGCCGCCGCTTGTCCCGGAAATGTACACATTGCCCAGGGCGTCCACGGTCAGGGAAGGCGCATGATTGATATTACCGGGGCCGGTATACCGGGCCACCCACTTCTGCACGCCGTATTTGTCATATTTTATGGTGGCAAACGCTAAGTAGCTGACACCGGTGACATACACATTTCCGTTGGCATCCACGGCTATGGCATGAGCGCTGTCTGTATTATCGCCGACCCCGTTGTAGCGGGCCGCCCACAGCTGCGTTCCTTCCGGGTTGTATTTTATGGTGGCATAGTCGGTTCGGGTGCCGTTGCCCCGGCTGTATCCGGTAACATATACATTCCCTGCGTTGTCCGCGGCCAGGGCGGTTGCCTGGTCGTTGCCATCGGCCGGACCATTGTACCGTTTCTCCCATTTCCGGTTGCCGTCCGCATTGTATTTCACGGTAAGATAGTCGGCTAAAGGCTCGTCCGCATAATCATCTAAAACGCTTCCGGAACCGGTGATCAGCACATTGCCCGAGCCGTCCAGGGCAAGGGCCGCCGGCCGGTCGCTTCCATTGCCGGTGCCGTTTTCCCTTTTCACCCACTTCTGGGTGCCATCGCCGCCGTACTTTACCGACAGGAAGTCCGGGCCGCTTCCCTGGCCCCAGCTGTTGCCGGCCACATGCACATTGCCGGAAGCATCAACCGCCAGGCCTTTGGCCGCGTCGTAGCCGTTGCCCGTGCCGTTAAAGCGGGCCACCCACTGGCGCACCCCTGCCGCCGAATACTTTATCGTGGCATAGTCGGAACCGGCGCCGCTGGTCTCGCTTTCGCCGGTGACAAAAATATTTCCATAACTGTCAAGGGAGAGGGCGGTGGCTTTATCCTGCCCATTCGCCGTACCGTTGTAGCGGGCGGCCCACTGCTGCACACCGTTCTGGTTGTATTTGACGGTGGCATAATCGGAAGAAGTGCCGCTGCCTTCGCTTTCGCCGGTGACAAAAATATTTCCATAGCTGTCGAGGGCCAGGGCGGTCGCTTTATCCCTGCCGTCTGCCGTACCGTTGTAGCGGGCTGCCCATTGCTGCACGCCGCTGCTGTTATACTTGACGGTAGCATAGTCGAAGTGGAAATCGCCCCGGTCGCTGATCCCGGTAACCCATACATTCCCGGAAGCGTCCAGTGCCAGCGCAAAAGCCCTGTCATTATTGTCCCCGGGTCCGTTGTACCGTTGCAGCCACTGCTGCACACCGTTCCGGTCGTATTTGATGGTGGCGTAGTCCATGCCACTTCCAATGCCCTCGCTTTCCCCGGTTATGTAAACGCTGCCGTAAGTGTCCACGCCGATGGCATAGGCATAATCCTCATCATTGGGGCCGGCGTACCGGGCTACCCACTGCTGCACGCCGTTTTTGTCGTATTTGAGGGTGGTGTAGTCGGAAAAGGTTGCGTCGCTGTCGCTTTTACCGGTAACATACACATTGGCCGCTGCGTCCACGGCGATGGCATAACCGATATCCCGGTTATCGTCGGGGCCATTATAAGTGGCCACCCACTGCTGCACGCCGTTCTTGTCGTATTTGATGGTGGTAACGTCGTAACTGTGGCCGGTTCCCGTGCTGTGCCCGGTAACGTAGACATTGCCGGAGGCATCCAGGGCCAGGGCATTGGCCGCATCGTCTTCATTGGCCGGGCCATTGAACTTTTTCAGCCATAACTGGTTCCCGTCTTTGTCGCGTTTGATGGTGGCTATGTCCCGGCCGCTTGCACTGTTTTCGATGCTGCCGGTGACATACACGTTGCCGGCAGCGTCGGCCTTTGCCGCATGGGCGGCATCCTGCGAAAAAGGACCGGTGGCGTTATACCTTTTTACCCAACTGCGGTTCAACTGGGCAAAACAAAGGGCGGGCAGCAAAAGGAGCGCAGCAAGAAGCCAGGGCTTCCTGAAGAATTGGTTGCTTTTCATGGTCATCATTTGGGGTGAAAAAAGTGGTGGTTCCGTTTTCATGTTGAGGATACGGGGGAAGAACCCGGAAGGATCTCCTTCCAGGTTCTGTTGCTGATTAGCGCAAAATGCTCATCCTGCCGGTCTGGGTCAGCACCTGGCTGCCGGTTTGCAGCGTGAGGCGGTAGTGGTAAAGGCCGGTAGGCAGGCGGGAGGCGTCAAAGAGGGTGTTATAGGTCCCTGCCTGCGCGGCGGCAGTGATTATGGTTGCCGTTTCACGGCCCTGCAGGTCGTACACCTTAATGGTTACCCGTCCGCCGGAGGGCAGCTCGTACTGGATGCGGGCGGTCGTGGCCACCGGGTTGGGCGCATGCGACAGGCGGAAGCGGGCCGCCACCTGGGGTATATCTGCAGAAGACGGGGCGGCGGCGGGCGCATAGGTAGTGGCCGACCCGGCAGGGGCGTATTTGATGGTGGCCCAGTCGGTGCCGGTAGTGCCGCCCTCGCTGTTGCCCGTTACATAGGCGTTGCCCGAGCCGTCCACGGCTATGGCGGTGGCCGCGTCGTGGCCGTCGCTTACGGGACCGTCATACCGCCGGGCCCATTGCTGCACGCCGGCGGTGCTGTATTTGACCGTGGCATAGGCGCCTTCGTTGAGGCCGTCATGGGTATTATAGCTCATACCCGTTACGTACACGTTGCCGCCGGCATCCAGGGCCAGGTCAGCGGGCTGGTCGGTGGAATGATCCGGGCCGTCATAGCGTTTCACCCACAACTCGGTGCCGCCCGGGTTGTATTTGATGGTGGCGAAATCATCGCCATGGTCCGAGTCGTCGATGTTGCTGTTGCCGGTCACGTAAATATTGCCCGAAGCGTCTACCGCCAGGGCGGTGGCTACGTCGCTGCCGGTGCCGGGGTGGTAGCGTTTTACCCACTGCTGCGCGCCGGAGGTGTTGTATTTGACGGTGGCATAGGCCGAGCCGGACCCGCTTTCAAAACTTTGCCCGGTCACGTACACGTTGCCGGAGCCGTCCACCGCCAGGTCGTACACATTATCCAAAGAGCTTCCCGGACCGTCGTAGCGCTTTACCCACTTCTGGTTCCCCTCTTTATCGTATTTCAGGGTGGCGTAATCTTCATTATAGCCGCCGCCATTGCTTTGCCCGGATATATAAATATTGCCGCTGCCGTCCAGGGCCAGCTTTACCGCACGGTCTTCGTTATTCCCCGGCCCGTTGTAGGTTTTCACCCATTTGCGGTTGCCGCCCAGGTCGTACTTAATGGTGGTAAAGTCGCCGTTGGCGGAGGCACCCTGGCCCGTTCCCGTTACGTACACGTTGCCGTCCTTATCCACGGCGATGTCCTTGCCGCCATCGGGGAAGCTGCCCGTGCTGGTGTAGCGCTTGACCCATTTTTCGGCGCCGGCCTTATCGTATTTGATGGTGATGAAGTCGACTCCGCTGCCCGCGCCGGTGCTGCCGCCGGTAACATACACATTGCCCGCACCGTCTACGAACACGGCCTCGGCGCCATCGTCGCCATTGCCGGTGCCGTTAAACCTTTTTTCCCATAACAGGTTCCCATTCGTATGGTATTTCAGGGTCACGAAGTCCCGGCCGGAAGTGTTGCCCGGGCTGCTCCCGGTTACATATACATTGCCGGACGCATCCGTGGCGATGTCCCGGGCAAAATCGGCGCCTGACCCCGGACCGCCGTAGCGCTGGATCCATTGCTGTTGCCCGGCATTATTGAGCTTAAAGGTGGCAAAGTCGAAACTGGTGCCGCCGCCCCAGCTCTGCCCGGTCAGGTATACGTTCCCGTTAGCGTCCAGGTGCAGGGCCTGGGCCAGGTCGTCGCTGTTGCCGGGTCCGTTGTAGCGGGTGAGCCACTGCTGTACGCCGCCGGTGCTGTACTTGGCGGTGACATAATCCAGTGCGCTGGTGCCCGGCGCGCCGCCGGTGACATACACGTTGCCCGAGCCGTCCACGGCCAGGTCGGTGGCACGGCCCTGGGCGTTGCCGCTGGCCACGCCGATGCGGGCCGCCCACTGCTGGCTGCCGCCGGCAGTGTACTTGACGGTGGCGTAGGCGTTATTAGGGTCTTCCTCCAACGTGCCGCTGAAGCCGGTGATGTACACATTGCCCGAGCCGTCCACGGCAATGGCCAGGGCCTGGTCGCTGTCGGCGCCGTTATAGGTGGACGCCCACTGCTTGACGCCCGCCGCATTGTACTTGACGGTGGCATAGTCGGTGGCATTGCCTTCTTCGTTCAGGTCCTTGATGGTGGAAACAAAGCCCGTGACATACACGTTGCCCGATCCGTCGAGGGTCAGCGCATGGGCGCCGTCGCGGTCATGGAGGGGGCCGTCGTGGCGGGCTTCCCACAGCAGGGTGCCTGCGGAATTGTATTTGAGGGTGGTCATGTCCAAGGCGGTGCCGGCGCCCGCGCTGCTGCCGGTGATGTACACGTTGCCCGACCCGTCAAGGGCCAGGTCGGTGGGTGAATCGTCGCCGCCGGCCGGGCCGTTGTACCGTTTTACCCAAAGCTCGGTACCGGTGGGGCTGTACTTGATGGTGGCATAATCGTAATTGGTGCTCCAGCTCTGGCCGGTAACGTACACGTTGCCCGAGGCATCAACGGCCAGGTCGGTGGCCCCGTCAAACTCGCCGCCCGGGCCGGCGTATCGTTTTTCCCATTGCAGCGCGCCGGCGGCGTTGTACTTGAGCGTGACGTAGTCAATAAAGCCCGCCGCGCTCGTGCTGTGACCGGCAACGTACACGTTGCCGGCGGCATCCACGGCAATGGCCTGGGGCTTATCGCTGCCGCTGGCCGCCCCGTTGAAGCGGGCTTCCCACAGCACCAGCCCGTTCTTGTCGTACTTGATGGTGACAATGTCTTCATAGTGACCGGTGAACTCGCTGGCGCCGGTCACGTACACATTGCCATTGGCGTCGGAAGTGACGTCGGTCCCCTGGTCGTTCAGGTTGCTGAACGCGCCCGTATAGCGGGCCACCCATTTCTGGGCAACCTGGGCAAAGCCGGAAGAGGAAAGCAGGAAGAACACTGCCAGGAGCAGGTGCTTCATGGAAAGGAAGACGGTTCTCATGATGTTGCAATTTTTTTCGTGAACAATAAAAGGTGGTCCGTCCCGGTGGAAGGGAGGCTTGTGAAAGGGTTCCCCGCAGCGGGGAGGGTTCGGCTTAGCGGACTACGGACATTTTCTGGATGCGGGTCCACGCCTTGTTGCCGCTTTTCAGGGTCAGGCGGTAGTGATAGATGCCTTTGGGCAGCCGGGAAGCGTCAAAGAGGAGGTGGTGCACGCCTGCTGTGGCGGCGGCCTCAACGATCGTGGCCGTTTCCCGTCCCTGCAGGTCATACAGCTTCAGGGACACCTGCCCGTCGAAGGGCAACTCGTAGCGGATGCGGGCGGTGCTGGCTACGGGGTTGGGGGCATGGGCGATCCGGAGGCTGCCGGGCAGGACGGTCATCCGCTCGTTGGCGGCCGTTGCCGGCGTAGAGGTGGTGGCGGCAACGGCGGGGCTGTACTTGATGATCAGGTAGTCCTCGCCCGAGCCGGTGCCAAAGCTGCCGCCGGCAACGAAGACCTTTCCGTCCTTATCCACGGCTACGGCTTCCGCGTCGTCGCTGGAATTGGCGGTGCCGTTAAAGCGGTCCGCACCCAGTTCGGCGCCCTGGGCGTCGTAGGCCACGGTGGCAAAGTCGGTAGCGCCGGCGCCGGCGTGGCTTCTCCCGGTCACCACCGCATGGCCGGCGGCATTCACGGCCAGCGAGGTGGCGAAATCATCCCCGTTATCGGGGCCGTTGTAGCGGGCTGCCCATTGCTGCACGCCGCTGTTGTCGTAGCGGACGGTGGCATAGTCGTAATTGCTGCCGTTGTGGCTGTAGCCGGCCACCAGCACGTTGCCCCAGCCGTCCAGGGCCAGCGCCGCCACGAAGTCGTGGTTGTTGGCCGGGCCGTTGTAGACGGCAGCCCACTGCTGCAGCCCGGCGGCATTGTACTTCAGGGTGATATAGTTGGTCTGGGCGGTGCCGGACACGTACACATTCCCCGAGGCGTCCACGGCAATGGCTTTGGCTTCCCCGAACCCGGCTGCCGGGTTTGGGTAGCGGGCCGCCCATAGCTGCACCCCGTTTTTGTCGTATTTGACGGTAGCGAAATCTTCGGTAAGGCTGGCGGACCGGCTGCGCCCGGTCACGTACACGTTGCCCGCGCCGTCTACGGCCAGGGCCCTGGCCATATCGGAGGAGCTGGCGGGGCCGTTGTAGCGCACCACCCACTTGCGGTTGCCGTCCTTATCGTATTTGATGGTGGCAAAATCGTAATCTCCGCTGCCGAAGCTTTCCCCGGTCACATATACATTGCCGTCCTTGTCGGTGGCCAGGGCGGCCGGCCGGTCGTCCACGCTGCCGGGACCGTTGTAGGTTTTGACCCATTTCTGGCTGCCGTCGGTGCTGTACTTGATGGTGACATAATCGCGACGGTTGGAGGGGACGACAAAGCCGAACCCGGTGACCAGTACATTGCCCGAGGGGTCGACGGCCAGGGCGGCGGCCTCACCGGAAGCGTTGCCCTGGTCGTTGTACCTTTTTTCCCATTTGCGGCTGCCGTCGGCATTGTATTTCACGGTGAGGAATTCGGGTATGGGATCGCTATCCTCATCCCGGCGGAAGGAGCTCCAGCCGGTGAGGGCCGCTCCGCCCGCTCCGTCCGCCGCCACGGCCCGGGCATGGTCGGTGCCCACGTTGGTGCCGGCTTCCCGCTTGATCCACTGCTGCGATCCGCTGTTGCTGTATTTGGCGGCCAGCATGTCCATGTCCGTTCCCGTGCCCTCGCTGCGCCCGGCTACATACACATTGCCGGAAGCGTCGAGGCGCAGGGCATAGCCGCCATCGGTGCGGTGGGCGGTGCCGTCCAGCCGGGCCGCCCATTGCTGCACCCCGGAAGCATTGTACTTCACGGTAGCGAAATCATTGGCGGAGGTGGTGCCCCTGCTTTCGCCGGTAACGTATACATTGCCGGAGGCATCCACCGCCAGGGCATTGGCGAAATCGCTGGCGTTGCCCGTGCCGTTGTAGCGGGCCAGCCATTGCTGCACGCCGCTGTTGTTGTATTTCAGGGTGACGTAGTCGGAGAAGCTGCCGCCGCCGTCGCTTTGCCCGGTCACGTATACATTCCCCGCAGCCTCCAGGACGAGGGCGTTGGCCGCGTCGAAGCTGCCCGCCACCGGGCCGTCGTACCGGGCGGCCCACTGCTGCACACCCGCGGCGGAGTACTTGACGGTGGCATAATCGGGGAAGGAACTGCTGCCGGCGCTTTGCCCGGCCACGTATACGTTGCCCGAGCCGTCCACGGCCAGGGCATGGGCCTCGTCTAAATCATGGCCCGGCCCGTCGTAGCGGGCTTCCCACTGTTGGGCCCCCGCCGCATTGTATTTCACGGTCAGGTAGTCGAAACGGCCGGCGGTACTAAAACTATGGCCGGTCACGTATACGTTGCCGGAGCCGTCCACGGCCAGGGCCCTGGCGAAATCCGAGCTGTTGGCGGGGCCATTGTAGCGGGCGGCCCACTGCTGCACCCCGGCGGCATTGTATTTTACGGTGGCATAGTCTTCCGAGGCGGTGCCCCTGCTCTGACCGGTTACGTACACATTGCCCGCCGCATCCACGGCCAGGGCGGTGGCCCGGTGCTGCCCGGTGCCCGGGCCGCTGTAGCGGGCGGTCCACAGCAACACCCCGGAGGCGGAGTACTTGACCGTGGCATAGTCGAAGATCGTCGGGTTGCCGGTGCTTTCGCCGGTGACATACACGTTGCCCGCGGCGTCTACGGCCACGGCCTTGGCCGCATCGAAGAAATTGTTCGGCCCGTTGTACAGGCGGGTCCAGAGGTGGTTGCCCGATTTGTCGCGTTTAACGAGGGCGAAGTCCGAGTTGCTTTCGCCGTTCCCGATTAGCCCGGCCACGTATACATTGGCCGAGGCGTCCACCGCCAGGGCATGGGCCTGGTCGCGGGATAAAGTGCCGATGGGGTTGTACCTTTTTACCCATTCGCGGGCCGGCTGGGCGGGAGAAAAGAAGGGAAGCAGGAACAGGAGGGCCGGCAGCAGGAGCTGCAGGGAGGGTTGTTTTCGGTTCATGGTTGATGGTATTACGGTAAAACAATGGTGGGGACGCGATCTTGGGGCAGGCCATGCAAAAAGGTGTGTAGAAGACCTTCCTGCCTGAACCTGCCCCTAGGGCAATGGTTGGGATACAGCACGGTATGGGTGGTGGGTAGATGGAAATAATGAGAGGTGCTTTCCGTAGACGGTGCGGGTGTCAGCGTTAGGATAAGGCTGCCGGATGGGAAAGGGTTAACGAAAGGGTAGCGGGGAATCAGCGGGCGGAGGGCAGGAGGGGTAGGAGTGGCTCATCGGTTTTCAGGCGGCGAAAGCGGTTGCCGCCGGGAAGGCCTGCGGGTTGCTGAAGGGGTGGCTGCTGGTGGCGGCGGAAGCCGGCGGGGTAGGTTCCTTTCTTGAATTCTTGTTGCAGGCAAAGAACAGCAGGGTTGCGATGAAGAAAACGATGAGGGGGAAAAAAGAAATCTGTTTCATGATGCACATTCTTTAGCAGTTATTAAGGAAGGGCCGGATGCTGAACTTAATTCAGGCTTAGGGTGAAGATGGAGGCGGGCTCTTCATGGATCATGTTTACCAGGGCCATCAGGTTGCAGGCGTGCAACAATATCTTTTCCTGGCATTGCCGGCGGAAGTGGTCGCAGTCTTCATCCTTTACAAAGCAGATGGTTAACTGGTCTTCTTCGTTGATTAAATAGTAGGACATAAACAATGGTTTTGTGGGTGAAGAAGGTGCCGGGCTTTGGGGGGAATAACCGGGGCTGTCTGGTTTTCGTTTCGTCTGGCTTCGTGGAAAGAACCGCTCTTTACTAACCTTATCGCCCTTTTGGGAAAAAAGGGAAGCATCCGGGGAAGTTTTTTTTAAAAAAAATTTCCGGGAGCCCGGTAGCTCTTGCTTAAGAACGGATCCGCCTGCACCCACAATGCCTTCGGGGCAGTCGGCGGGCCCATTCGTTTTTTGCCCCGATTTAGCTTATCTTTCTGAATACACGGTCTTCCCGGTCTCCCTTAACCTCTAACCCCTAAAGCGGCTGCTCATATGAAACTCTTCCTTCTTTATTGCGGGCTCCTGACCATGGGCACCTGCTGGCGCTACCACCCCGTGGAACCTCCCGAGCGAAAGGTGTGGGGCAACCGGCCGGTTTATGCCGCCGAAAACAAGGCCCGGGAGATTTCCTACATCGCCGGCAAGCAGCCTATCGTGCAGGCCGGCAACATCTACGCCATCGGCCCCTACATTTTCCAGGTTGACGTGGGGCGGGGTATTCACGTGATCGACAACCGCGTGCCGGCCCAGGCCGACCGGGTGGGCTTTATCCGGGTATACGGCTGCGCCCAGGTGGCCATTCGCGGCAACCACCTCTACACCAACAGCCTGTCCGACCTGGTGACGCTCGACTTGTCCGACCCGGCCCGCCTGAAAGAAGTGAGCCGCGTGGCCAATGCTTTTCCTTCGTTCCGGTACAACTACCCGCTGGTGCAGCCCGAAGAACGGGGCTATTTTGCCTGTCCCCGCTACGACAGCATCGTGGTGGGCTGGGTGAAGGATTCGGTATACGCCAGCTGCTACAAAAACTAACGCGTTCTATTAAACCGTTTATATGAAAGGAACCATTGTGGCGACCGTCCTCCTGCTGCTCTGCGCCTGGGGACTACTTTATTCCTGCGGCAAGGATACCGGCAGCAACGATACCGCCGGGGGACCTACAGCCGGCGCCGGCGGCTCGCTGGCCCGTTTTACCATCCGGGGCGATTACCTCTATGCCGTGGACGACCAGAGCCTGCAGGCCTATAACCTGCAGGATGGGGCCCGGCCGCAAAAGGTGTCTTCCACCCCTTTGGCCTGGGGCGTCGAAACGATCTACGCCTTTAACAACTACCTTTTCCTGGGTACGCAAACAGGCCTGCTCATCTATTCACTCGATACCCTTTCCAAGCCCCGCTACCTGGGCGAGGCCCGGCATGCCCGCAGCTGCGACCCGGTGGTGGCCAACGACTCGGTGGCCTTTGTTACCCTCAAGGGCTCTGCCCGCTGCGGGCCCGCAGAAAGCGGCCTTTACGTGCACGACATCAAGAACATAGACCGGCCGGTGCTGAAAAAAACGCTCCCCCTGCCCGATCCCGTGGGCCTGGGCCTGCAGGATACGGTGCTGTACGTTTGCTGCGGCACGGAAGGGCTGAAGCTGTTCAACGTAAAAGCGCCCTTCGCCCCGGTGCTGATCGGCTCCAAAACCGACGGCAACTACATGGACGTGATCCCCTACCACGGACTGCTGATCTGTTTTGTGCAGGACGGCATCCTGCTGTACGATATCTCCAACCCGGCCGCACCGCAGCCCCTGAAAAAGATCGCCGGCTGAGTACCGGGAAACTCCTTTATTTTGGCCGGTATGAACCAGCGTACCATCACCTACCGGGCCGCCGCCACGCCCTCCGAATTTGCGCAGGGGCGCAAACTGTTCGAGCTTTATGCCCAGTCGCTGGGCTTCGACCTGTCGTTCCAGGGCTTTGCCGGCGAGCTCGATGCGCTGGCGGAGCAATACGGTCCGCCGGCCGGGGCCCTGCACCTGGCCTTCAGCGGCGAGCAGGCCATCGGCTGTGCCGGCATCCGGGCCTTTGACGAGGCGACGGCCGAGCTGAAACGGATGTTCGTTCTGCCCGAATACCAGGGGCGCCAAGTAGGGCAGCGGCTGCTGGAGCGCTGTATCGCCTCGGCCATCGAAGGGGGCTACCGGCGGCTGGTGCTGGACACCCTGCCCCATATGGAGGGCGCATTGCGGCTGTACCGCCGGGCTGGTTTTGAAGAAATACCTCCCTACCGCTACAATCCTTTTGCGGATGCGGTGTTTTTAGAGAAGAAGCTCAGGGAATGAAGCATATAAAATGTGGATAACGACATAAAAAAAAGCCGGCAGTCCAAAGGAACTGCCGGCTTTTTTCTTATGCACACGTTATTGCTTATTCTCTTTTACCGGTACGTCCGGCGGAGCTGTCATCGGTTCTGATTTCCGAGGAGCCGACGGTGGTTTGCACATGGCCAACGCGCAGCTGGTTCTGTACATTGGAAACGCCCGAGATCCGTTCGGCCAGCTCTTCCGCACGGCGCTTGTCCTCGCGGCTTTCCACGGTGCCCGTCAGGATCACCTCGTTACCGCTGACCCGCACATCGATGTCGGAAGCGTCCACGTAGGCATCGTCGCTGAGGCGGTCGCATACATCTTCCCGGATGCGGTCGTCGGAGCGCTTGTAGTTGCGGGGGCCTTTGCCTTTGTGTGCGCCTTCACGAATGTGGTCGGCGTCGCGCCTGCGTTCGGCATCCTCGTCGCCAAACCAGGAGGAAACCTCGTCGCGGGTTTTATCCCACCAGTCGCGGTCACGGTCGTGGTCGCCGCGGCGGCGTTCGCCTTCGTACTGGCCGGAAGAGCGCCAGTCGCGGCCCCGTTCACCATAGCCCTGTCCACCGCTGGTGCGGCCATAATCCTGGTCCTGCCGTCCGCGGCCGGTGCCGTAACGGTAATTGGAAGTGCCGTAGGCGCTGCCATAGCTGCCCGAAGCGCCATAGCCGGAGCCATAGTCGCCCTGTTCGCCCAGGGAATAGTCTTCATGACGCCGGCCGTAGGAGCCTTGTCCGCCGTAGCCGCCCCGGTAATCGGGGTTGCGTCTTTCGTTGCCCTGCCATCGGCCTTCGCCCTGGGCGGAAGCGCCATAGCCGGTGCGGTATTCATCGCCTGCCTGTCCCTGGCCGCGGCCGTAGTTGTAGTCCTGTTGCCAGTGGCCCTGCTGCCCGCCGGAGTGGCCGCTGCGGCCCCATTTGCCGCCATAGCCCTGGTCGCCTTGCCGGTTACCGTAATCCTCATCCCGGTCATAGTTTATGTTGCGCCGTTCTTCGTATTGGCTTTCCCTGCGGTAGTTGGATTCGTCGCGGTCCCAGTTTTCATCTGAGGCGTAGAAGGAACCCCTGTTTCGATTGTTGTCTGCCATATGGATGAAATTTTAAGGGTGATTGGAGATAATCGTATTGTTCCTCCATAAAAATTATGCCTTTGTAACAGCTGGTGGCCGCCGGTGGGCGATCCCCACCCGGGAGAAAAGCCAGGGCCCGGGGCCCTGGCTTTTTTTTGCACCCCGGAACAAAAGCCCCTGTTTTTGCAGTTTTCCCTTCCTTTTTTCCTGTATTTTTTTTCCTTCTTATATTTTGCCGCAGACCGGGGGAGGGAAGGCTGTGGTGCCCTTTTTCCCCACCACTGAGGCCGCCTGTAGCGGCCCTTCTGCGGGGATACCCTTATTTATTTGTGGAAAAAATGGATTAGATAGCTTGGCCGTAGTGGCTTCCGGCACGTTATTTCCGGAAGGAAAAGAAAGCAACAGGGTGAAAACCGGAACCGACTGTACACGATATTTCTGTAAAAGTTATTCCTATGGAGATCGTGCCGACTGGCGAATGGAGTTGACAAAAGATACTCCTTCCTTCACAGACTACAGAAGTTTCCTTGACTTTTGTAGTCTGTTCTTATAAAAGACCCTGGGGAAAGCCGGCGCCGGCCCGCTCCGCACCAAAATCATTTTTATGATGCGCTCATCGGCAGATACACCTCATCACGAACGGCTGCGCAGGAAACTGGTGAATGAAATTGCCCGGAAAGGAATTACGGACGAGCGGGTATTGGAGGCCATCTATTCTATCCCCCGCCACTTATTCATGGACGTTTCCCTGGAAGATAAAGCCTACGAAGATCATGCGTTTCCCATAGCCGAAGGTCAGACCATTTCCCAGCCTTATACCGTGGCGTACCAGACGCAGCTGCTGGAAGTAAAACCGGGCGAACGGGTGCTGGAGATCGGCACCGGCAGCGCCTACCAGGCGGCCGTGCTGGCAGCCATCGGCGCCGAAGTGTACACCATCGAACGGCAGAAAAAGCTGTTCGATACCAACCGCGAGTTCGACTACCTGAAAAGCTTCAGTAACATCCATTTTTTCTACGGCGACGGCTACGAAGGCCTGCCCCAGTTTGCGCCTTTCGACAAGATCCTGCTCACCGCGGCCGCGCCGGAAGTGCCGCCCCTGCTGGTAGAGCAGCTGCGCCGCGGCGGCCTGATGGTGCTGCCGCTGGGCTCCGGCCCCGTGCAGCAAATGATGCGGGTCCGCAAAATCGAAAACAGCCACACGCAGGAAGAGTTTTTTGACAACTTTTCTTTTGTCCCGATGCTTGAGGGCAAAAGGGAGTAAACTCGTAAACTTTATTGCGGCTTTTTCTCCAAATACTTCACCACCGCCAACCGGATGTCGGACTGGGCGTTGGGGGCGGGGGCAAGGGGATCGTACACCTTAACAATAGCGGGGTTGGCGGGGGTAAGGAAGTCCATGTTGGCTTCCATGCCGGTGAGCAGGAAGTCGGTCAGGGCTACCCGGTAGGTGCTTTCCGCTTCCAGGGGGGCGCCCTTCAGCTTCCAGGTGCCGGCGGCGTCAACGGTCAGGGCGTCGTTGAAGTGCAGGAAGCCCCCGGTATCCTTGTTTTTCCGGCCCTGCTGCAGTGTCTGCAACAGCAGTGCGCCCTTCATGTCTACCAGGCGCAGGCCGCCGCCAAAGGGCATGGTCCGCAGGATGTCGTACTGGGTGATGGGCGGGTGCAGGTAGTCGTCCACCCGGATGGAGCCGGCATTCATCAGCACCACGTCGGCCTGCGGGGCGGCGTCGGCCAGGGCGGCCACCACCAGGCGGGTGAGGTCGGTGCTGCCGCCGCGTACGGAGGTTTCGCGGCCGTCGAGGGCGTTGCCGCCGGCGAGCACCACCTTGCGGGCATCAAAGCCCAGCGAGCCGAAATTTTGGGCGGCGATATCCATCCACTTGTTTACCACCACGGTAGTGGCGCTGTCGAGGGGCACTTTCTCGTCCAGGTACCTCAGGTCGGGTTCCACCTCCACCTTGCCTTTCTTCGTGTGGAGCTGCAGCCGCAGCACGTAGGCCGACTTGGCATTGGCGTGGGCCTTGGTAATAAATATGCCACCTTCCTTTTCAAAGCGCATGTCGTGCTCGTGGCCGCCCAGGATGGCGGCCAGCCCCGGTACTTCCCGGGCCAGCCGGCGGTCTTCCTCCACGGCCTGGTGGGTGATGGCCACCACCGCGTCCACTGAATCCTTCAGGCGGTTGTACAGTTCTTTGGCCGTTTGCAGCGGGTCGGTATACGACACGTAGGGCGCCTTGTTGAAAGGCAGCGTCAGGCCGATAAAGCCGATGCGGGCCCTGGTGCCGTCGGCATCCTTAACATTCAGGACAAAGACCTGGGGGAACTGCAGCTGGAGGTTGGCGGGGAGGAGGCGGGCGAAGGGGGTGGCCTGCCCGTTTTGGAGGTGGAAGGTGTTCGAAGAGATCCACTGAAAGCGCGATTCGTTGATGCGGTCCTGCAGCTCGTTCTCGGCAATGTCGAACTCGTGGTTGCCGAAGACGACCAGGTCGGTGCCGACGGCATTCATGGCTTCCACCATCTGGCGGCCGCGGATGCGCTGGTCCCCGAACTTCAGGCTGTTGTAAATGGAAGGGCTTAGGAAGTCGCCCGCCATCACCAGGAAGGTGTTGGGATTTTTTTTCAGGTATTCCTTCTTCAGCGAGGCCACCCGGGCCATGCCGCCTTCTTTGCCGCCTGCCAGCGGTGCAATCTCATACACGTCGTTTACCTGTACAAACACTACTTCAATCTTGTGGTCGTCCTTTTTCGATGCCTTGCCGGTAACGGAGCAGGAGGCCGTACCGAGTAACAGCAGTCCGCATGCGCAGCGAATCAGTTGGTTCATGTGACGATAAATTGTTTCGCGAAAGATAAGGAGGGGAAGGAAAGTATTTTTGCATTTCTTAAACAAAGCCGCGCCGACAGGGCATCTTTATCCGCTACATTTGCGGCTCCATATCCTTTGCAAAAGCCTTTGGCCTGCGGTTGCGGGCACCGATGCTGGCCCGAATGGCATTTATTATCAAAGAAAAAAGCAGTTGCATGAACTTTAATCTGATCAACATACCCCAGCGTACCGCCCAGCCCCGCACTTCCGGCCTGACCATGGTGGCCGACAAAGGAATGAGCCCGAAGGAGGCCGCCAACTTCATGTCCATCGCGGCGCCGCATGTGGATTTGGTAAAGCTTTCCTTTGGTACCTCCTTCGTCACCCCCCTGCTGGACGAAAAGATTAAAATTTACCGGCAATATAATGTTCCCGTTTATTTCGGGGGCATGCTGTTCGAAGCCTTCATGATCCGCAACCAGTACGAGGACTTCCTGGCGCTGCTGCGGCATTACGGCATCACCACCATCGAGGTGTCGGACGGCTCCATCGATATCCCGCATACCGAAAAATGCGGCTACATCGAAAAGCTGGCGAAGTACGGCACGGTGCTGAGCGAGGTGGGCTCCAAAGACAAGGACCGGGTTCGGGTAACCCCTCCTTACCAGTGGATCAAACTCATGAGGGACGAGCTGGAAGCCGGCGCCTCGCATGTGATCGCCGAAGCGCGGGAGTCGGGCAACGTAGGCCTGTACCGCAACAGCGGCGAGGTGCGCGAAGGGCTGGTGGAGGAGATCCTGACAAAGATCCCCGCCGAAAAAATTATTTGGGAAGCGCCGCTGAAAGACCAGCAGCTGTATTTCATCAAGCTCCTGGGCTGCAATGCCAACCTGGGCAACATCGCCCCTAAGGAGGTCATCTCCCTTGAAGCCATGCGCGTCGGCCTCCGCGGCGACACCTTCCACCTGTTTTTGAGCGACGAACAGAAGAAGGCATACTCGATTTGAGGAGGGTACATCCTTAAACAATAAAAGGCAAAGTCCCGGGCATAAGCGCCGGGACTTTTCCTGTAAAACAAGACGAACAATAATTACAACACAAACACTTTCTTTCGCGGTATTGCTTAGAGCACCGCTTCCATTTCTTCAAAAACGGAAACATCTTTATAGGCGGCGCGGTAGATGGCTTTGATGTCGTCGACGGTTACCGTCCGCGGGTTGCCACCGGTACACACATCGGCCATGGCCTGGGCCGCCAGCTTGTCGATATCGGCAGGGTCGAAGGTGGTGGCGCTCAGTTTCGGGATGTGCAATTTTTCTGCCAGTCCCTTCAGGACTTCAATCGCCGCGGTGGCCGCTTCTTCCTCCGGCAGGCCGGCTACATCTTTACCCAGGGCTTTGGCGATGTTGCGGAACTTTTCCGGGCAGGCAACGGCGTTGAACTCCTGCACGTAGGGCAGCAGGATGGCGTTGGCCACGCCGTGCGGCAGGTCGTATTCCGAACCCAGCTGGTGGGCCATCGAGTGCACGATCCCCAGCCCGCAGTTGGAAAACGACAGTCCGGCGATATAGGAGGCCCAGGCCATGCCGGAGCGGGCTTCCAGGTCGGTGCCGTCGGCTACGGCGGCTTCCAGCGACTCGCCTACCAGCCGGATGGCTTCCAGCGCCAGGGTGTCGGACAGGCGGAAGGCGCCCTTGGTGATGTAGGCTTCCAGGGCATGCGTCAGGGCGTCCATTCCGGTGGCGGCGGTCAGGCCGGCCGGCTTCTGCACCATCAGCTCGGGATCGTTTACGGCTACGGATGCCAGGGAGTTGGGGTCTACCATCACCATTTTGATCTTGCGCACTTCGTCGGTGATCACGTAGTTGATGGTCACTTCCGAAGCGGTGCCGGCAGTGGTGTTCACCGCCACGATAGGCACGGATTTATGCACCGATTTGCCGATGCCTTCATAAGCCACGATATCGCCGCCGTTGGTGTGCAGCAGCCCGATGGCCTTGGCCGCATCCTGGGGCGAGCCGCCGCCTACGGACAGGATGCCGTCGCAGTTGCTGTCCCGGAACACTTCCAGCCCGTCGTGTACGTTTTTGCAGGTGGGGTTGGGCTTTACGTCGTCGAAAACAACATAAGGCAGACCGGCGGCCTCCAGCACATCGGTCACTTTCTGCACGACGCCAACGGCACGCAGCACCCGGTCGGTGACCAGGAAGATTTTCTTTAATCCGAGTTTTTTTATTTCCACGCCAATTTCTCCGATGGCGCCGGGGCCTATCAGGTTGATGGCAGGCCAGTAGATACGTCTAACATTTTCCATGGTGAATATGAGGTTTGGTGAGGGACGCTTTACTGACTTTTTCGAGGTAGGCTAATTGAGGGAAGTTTACGAGTTCACGTGTTTACAGGTTCACGAGTTCGTTGGAAGGGGGAGGGGGTTGGTTTTTAGGGTGGCGTAAAGTTTTTTTTAGTTGCGTAAGATGAATGACCAATGACCAATGTCTATTGTCGATTGCCAATTGCCAATTGATGATTGGCCATTCATCCTTGCCTATTGTCTATTGTCAATTGCCTATTTCAGAAACGCTGCGCGGAGTTCTTCCACCTGGTCGTTGCTGATGGGGACCATCTGGCCGATGGGAGCGCACATCACCAGCGATTTGGCGCTGAACTCGGCCACTTCGAGGTAGTCGAAGGTTTGCAGCAGCTTGTCGCCGGTTACCAGCACGCATTCGTTCTTAATGAGCACGGCGGGGTTGCTTTTCGACACCATGCCGGCAATTTTGTCTTTGCGTTCGAAGTGCTCGCCGAAATTCACGTAATGCACGTCCTGCAAAAAGATCCAGCTTTCCGGGATGGTCCGCACGTTGAACTCCGATCCGGTAACGGCGAATGCCATCAGGTAGGGCGATTGGGTGAGGATGATGGAGTTGATCTCGGGGTGCTGCTCGTAAATGTGCTGGTGCAGGTAGGTGGTGCGGCTGGGGATTTTCCCGGGCTCGCGTTTGCCGTCCCTGATCTGCACGATGTCTTCCAGCTGCATGTCCCAGCGGGGAGTTTGCGTGGGCGTAATGAGGAAGTCGTTGCCTTTCCAGCGGCAGGAGACCGTACCGTAGGAGGAGATCATCAGGCCCTGCTTGCAGGCGCGCTGCACGATCTGGCAGATTTCCATACGCTTTTCCTTTTCATCGGAGGGGTGCTCCACGGAATCCATTTCCGGCATCAGTCCGGGCAGCTGGGCATCGAAGGCGGCGATCTGCTCGTCGGTCAGGAAGGAAGGCTTTCCCACCTGGTTGCCGAAGAGGGTGGCGCGGGCGCAGAACTCCAGCGTTTCAAAGCGGTTGAAGGTTTCTGACAGGTCGGCGCCGCCCACCACCGTTCCGTGGTTTTCCATGATCACGGCATTGAAGCCCTTTACAAATTCATCGGCGATGACTTCGCCCAGGGCCGAACTTCCCGGCAGGCGGTACTTGGCATAACCGATGGGGCCGCACACGTGCTTGGCCTGCGAGATGATGTTGGTATTGGGGATTTCGCGTACGATGGAAAAGGACACCAGCGCCGGCGGGTGGGCGTGAATAATGGCCTTAATATCGGGGCGGGACTGGTAAATGGCTTTGTGGAAAGGAAATTCGGAAGAAGGCTTGTGGCGCCCTACGATAGTGCCGTCTTTCTTTACACAAACAATGTCCGCAGGCAGCAGCGAGCCCTTGTCGATGGCGGAAGGGGTGACCCAGATGTCGCCGTTCTCGTCGATAATGGAGATGTTGCCCCCGGAAGTGGTGGTCAGCCCCCGGCTGTAGATGCGCCCGATCACCAGGGTGATCTGGTCGCGCGGATGCATCAGGCGGGTATTAAGGTTTACATTCGTGATCATGTGTGGATTTAATTTATATCGTGAATCATCATTGGACAGTAGGCTGGATCTAGTGAACCTGTGAGCTCGTGAGCTTGCCTTGAAGCAGTTCCACGCTTTGTTTTACAATTTCCAGTTCTTCGTTGGTGGGCACTACCAGCACCTTGGCTTTGGCTTCGGGCGTATTGATCTCGCGGATCTCGCCGGAGCGCACCTTGTTCTTTTCGGTATCGAGGGTGATGCCGAAGAATTCGAGGTCGCTGCAGATCAGTTCGCGGATCAGCGCATCGTTCTCGCCTACGCCGGCGGTGAACACAATGGCGTCGAGGCCGTTGAGGGCGGCGGCATAGGAGCCGATGAACTTTTTTATGCGGTAGGCGTACATGTCGTAGGCCAGGCGGGCATTGGCGTCGCCGGCATCCATGGCCTTGGTGATGTCGCGCATGTCGCTGAAGCCGGTGAGGCCCAGCATGCCGCTGCGCTTGTTGAGCAGGGCGCTTACCTGTTCGATGTCGTAGCCCAGTTGCTCCACCAGGTGGAAGACCACGGAGGCGTCGATGTTGCCGCAGCGGGTGCCCATGATCAGGCCGTCCAGCGGGCCGAGGCCCATGCTGGTGTCGATGCACCTGCCGTTCTTCACCGCCGCCATGCTGCAGCCGTTGCCCAGGTGGATGGTAACGATATTCGATTCCTTTTTCCCCAGGTAGGCAATCGCTTTTTCGCTGACATATTTGTGGCTGGTACCGTGGAAGCCGTACACGCGGATGCCGTAGTCGCCGTAGAACGAGTTGGGAATAGCGTAGCGGAAGGCTTTTTCGGGCAGGGTCTGGTGGAAGGCCGTGTCGAACACCGCCACCTGGCGGGCGCGGGCAAAGATCTTTTCCGCCACCCTGATGCCCTGGTAGTTGGCCAGGTTGTGCAGGGGCGCCAACATGGCCAGTTTCTTGATCTCGTCGAGCACTTCCTGCGTTACTTCCATGGTGGTGGAGAAGGTTTCGCCCCCGTGCACCACGCGGTGGCCCACTACGTCGATGTCGTCGGTGTTCTGGATCACGCCGATACCCGGTTCGGTCAGCAGGTGGTTCACTTCCTGCAGGCCCGCCTCGTGGTCGGGCAGGTCCAGCGTACGCTTGATGACGTTTTCACCATCGTTGGTAAAGACCTTGTGCGTGATGACGGAATTTTCCAGCCCGATGCGCTCTACCAGCCCGGTACAGATCGGCTTTTCAGAAGGTATCTTAAAGAGCTGGTACTTAATGGAACTGCTTCCGCAGTTAACTACAAATATGTTCATGCTTGTGTGATTAATAGGTCAATGGTCAATGGACATCTGGTGTCAACCCACTCGTAAACGTGTAAACCCGTAAACTCGCAAACTCTTTAGTTGTTTTGCGCCTGGATGGCCGTAATGATCACGGTATTGAAAATGTCGTCCACGGTGCAGCCGCGGCTCAGGTCGTTTACCGGTTTGTTCAGTCCCTGGAGCATGGGCCCGATAGCCAGGGCGCCGGTTTCCCGCTGAACGGCCTTGTAGGTGTTGTTGCCCGTGTTCAGGTCGGGGAAGATCAGCACGCTGGCCTGGCCGGCCACCTGCGAGTTGGGCATTTTCTGCTTGCCCACCACGGGGTCTACGGCGGCGTCGTACTGGATAGGTCCTTCCACCTTCAGGTCGGGGCGTTTTTCCTTGACGATTTCTGTTGCCCGGCGCACCTTTTCCACGTCGGCGCCTTCGCCCGACGTACCCGAGGAGTACGACAGCATGGCGATCCGCGGCTCCAGGCCGAAGCGGCTGGTGCTCTCCGCCGAAGATATGGCAATCTCGGCCAATTGTTCGGCCGTGGGATTCGGATTTACGGCGCAATCGCCGAACACCGCTACCCGGTCGGGCAGGCACATAAAGAAGACCGAGGAAACCGTGGAAATCCCCGGCTTGGTCTTTACGAACTGCAGGGCGGGCCTGATGGTGTGCTGGGTGGTGTGCACCGCCCCGGACACCATGCCGTCGGCGTGGCCTTTATACACCATCATGGTGCCGAAGTACGACACGTCGGTCATGAGGTCGCGGGCCATTTCGAGGGTGACGTTCTTGCTCTTGCGCAGCTCGAAGAGCGTTTCCACGTAATCGTTATAGGATTCCGCTTCGGCGGGGTTGACGATGCGCAGGCGGCTGATGTCCAGGTCGAGGCCCAGGCGCTTGATGGAGGCGGCGATCTCGCGGGGGTCGCCCAGGATGGTGAGGTCGACGATCTCCTGGTTGATGAGGCGTGCGGCAGCCTTCAGGATGCGGTCGTCCTTGCCCTCGGGCAGCACGATGTGCTTTTTCTGACCCTTGGCCCACTTGGCCAGCTGGTACTGGAACATGTGGGGGGTAATGCCTTCCGGTTTGTAGGTCACCATTTTATCGGACAGGGCCTTCACGTCCACGTATTTTTCAAACGTGTTGATGGCCAGCTCGATCTTGTTGGTGTTGTCGGGGGTGATGCGGGAGCGGATGGAGCCGATCTGGGTAATGGTATTGAACGTGCCGGTTTTTACCGCGATGATGGGCACGACCGTTTGCAGACCTTCGATCAGTTTGATAATAGGTTCTTCGGGTTCGGAGCCGGCGCTGAGCACGATGCCCGCCACCTTGGGGTAGGAGGCCGACATGTTGGCCTGGAGGGCGCCGATGATGATGTCGCCACGGTCGCCGGGGGTCACGATCAGCACGTTTTCCTTCAGGTGGCGCAGGAAGTTGGGCACCTGCATGGCGCCGGTCACGAAGTTGTTCACCTGGTTGGAGAGCAGGCTCTCGCCGAACAGCAGCTTACCGCCCAACTGTTCGTGGATTTCCTTCATGGTGGGGCTTTGCAGGTTGCTGTCCTCGGGGATCACCGACAGGATCAGGCCGGCCGGCAGCTGGGCGGACAGCAGCTCGCGCACATCCTCCACCTGGCCGGGGGCTACCCGGTTGGCCACCACGGCCAGCACCTGCACCTCGCGGGCTTCGAAGTTGCGGTAGACCGTCACCACGGAGTTCACCACCTGGGCGGTGCTCTTGTTTTCCCCGGATACCACCAGCAGGGCAGGGGCGCCCAGGTTGCGGGCGATGGTCACGTTGGCGTCGAACTCGAAGGCGGTGTTCTCGCCCTGGTAGTCGCTGCCCTCGATGACGGTAAAATCATACGAGTCTTCCAGCTTCTTCACCTTGCGGATGATGGTCTCGATCAGCTGGCCCTGGCTTTCCGACTCCATCTGCTGCATAGCCACCTGGCGGGTGCACGCATAGGTGTCCTCGTAGGTCTGGGGCAGGTTGAAATGATTGACGATTGTTTCAATATGGATGTCTTTCTTCTCACGGGGATCGGAACTGATAATGGGCTTAAAATAAGCTACCAGCTTGGCTTCGCCTAACAGCATGTTCACCAGTCCCAGTGCGACAAGGGATTTGCCGCTGTACGGTTCGGCGGTAGCAATGAAAATCGTTTTGGACATATCGGCAGCGTTAAAGTTTGTTGCAAAGATGGGGGGGACGGGCAAAAAAAGCGCATGATTGCTATAATAAATCGTATGACTACAATCAAGCTCATCTTTTTAAAGGATCAGCTATTTAGCCCGGCTTCCCACTGGTCCAGTTCGTGCAGGACCTGCGCCCTGGTGGCCGCTGACAGCCCTTCCTCTATTTGGAACAACTGGCGGTAATACCCGATGCCTTCCAGCAGGCGGGCGGTGAAGTCGCGGATATACCGGGCCTTTTTGGCGTCGGGGGCGGCGGCTTCCTCGGCCTGCAGCTCGGTGCGATAAGCGACGTACAGCTGCAGTTCTTTGATAAACATATGCGGCCGGTCGGGCTGGCCCAGGTGGTCCTGGCGCCCGTAGATGTGGTCGATCATCTGCTGCAGCGACAGTTGTTGGGAAAAATAGGCGATGTTGGGCCCGGGGCAGATGGTTACCCCTTCGGTGTTTTTGACCAGCACCTGGTCATAGGCCGAGGCGGCGGCATTGCTCAGGCCCACGCACAGGCATTCCTTCGCCAGCACGGCGGCTTCCTGCCTGCGGTAGTCGTCGGGGTGCAGGTCCAGCGCCTGCAATTGGGCCAGCTTCAGCTGCTGGTACTTATGGGAGGCGGTGCAGATGGGTTCCCTGGTGAATTCGGTATTGGACACCAGGTGCTTTTCGGTGCAGGGGCTGCCCGGCCGGCCCCTTTGGGCGCGGGCCTTTTTTTCCCGTTCCGAAGAAGTGCCTTTTAAATAATGGAAGCGCACACCCAGGGGGGAGTTCCGGCTGAGCTCCACATCCCCTTCCGTGGCGGCGCACAGCAGCTCCAGGGTTTCCGCATCCACGGTGGTGGCTTCGGGCACCAGCAAAAAGGGCGTTCCCCAGCCCGTGCTGTCCACGCCGTAGTAGTTGCGGAGGAAGCGGTCTTCCTCGGCGGTGCCGATGCCGCCCTGCACGGTCAGCGCAATGGGGTAGGGGGCAGCGGGGGCCGTGCCCGTCTTTGCCCGGACGGCCGCCTGGTACAGGTCGAACAGGGAAGCGGACAGCTCCGCCTTTTTGCTTTTGAATTCTTCCAGGATAGGGCCCAGCAGGTAGCCGTCGGAGGCAAAGGCGTGGCCGCCGCAGTTCAGGCCCGACTCGATGCGGAACTCGCTTACCCAGATGCCCTTCTTTGCCAGGTATTTTCCCTGCACCAGGGCCGAACGGTAGTCGCTGACCTTGATCACCACCTTCTTATCAAATGCCCCCTGTTCGTTAGGGGCGAACTGGGGCAGCTTTTCCAGGTAATTGTACAGCCGCGGGTTCAGGCCGGCGGAAAAAATGATGGAAGAGTTCGTGAGGTCGCTTTGGGCATAGCCCCTTAGGGCCGCCAGGGCGTCGGAGCCGTCGGGGAGGGGGGCGCCGCTGCCGTCGACATTGTCCTTGTCCACCTTGGTCATGATGTTCACGTCGATGCTGCCCGGCACGATCCCTTCGCGCAGGAGGGTTTCCAGGGAAGACCGTTCCCCTTCATCTTCTGTTTGCAGCAGGCGGCGGTAGAGGCCTTTTAGCGCACTGTCCTCGGGCAGCAGCTCGAAGTAGCGGTGGATGTCCGAGCCGGTTTTAAAGGCCGAGGCCTTCAGTTGCTCCACCTGGCTTTTCACCATACGGTTCACCAGGTTGAGGTAATCGGTGATCCGGCGGGCCCGGTAGTCCTCCTCCCGGGCGGAGATGGGGATATAGGGCGTTTCCAGCAGGCCGTAATAATAGCGGCGCATCATTTCGATCAGGCGGTCGGCGGTGATGGAAATGGTGGAGGTGATGCCAAAGCGGGCCACCTTTACCGGCGAGTCGATGGTGTAGGCCAGGCCCATAACGGGTATGTGAAAGGTATGTGGGGATAGGTGCTGCATAACTCTGTTGTAAGTAGGTATAGAAAGTATAAGTCCGGGTTGTTCAGGAAGGCTCTTCTTCGCGTTTCCAAAGTGTTTTTTTGCCGAAAATTTTGGAGCTGTCGGTCATTTTTACCGAGTCGAGCCGGAGGGTCCATACGTCGCCGGGCAGGGCCAGGGCGAGCGGGAACTTTTTGTAGTATTCGCCGGTGGCGCGGGCATCGGCCGGGGCGTCGGGGTGGAGCACGGTGCCGGTAAACTGGAGGCCCTGGACGGCGAGCGGGTTCAGCTTGTCGGGCAGGACGGTGCCGGAAACCACCGGGTTGCGCAGCAGCAGCTGCGCGTGGTGGGAGGAATACGACGATTTGAAGTACAGCAGGTGGCTGCTGCCGTCGAAGGCGAAAAAGCAACTAAAGCAATAAGGGCGGTTCTGTTCGTCCACGCAGGCGATGGTGGCGGCCTTCTGACTTTTCAGGAACTGGAGGATGGATTCGGTCATAGCTTTATGATGTTTACAGGATCTGCCCGGTAGGAACGCCATCTGTCTTTTCCGATAACGGGATCTCCTTTGATGGCGCCAAAGAAAGGTTCTTTAGGGGCGCATCTTTATGACTTCCGTCATGCCGGCAGGCTGTTTTTCAGCAACTTTCGGCAGCCCGGGGCCGTTTAACTTCGCCGGCGCTTTTTGCTAAACAAAGAGAGAACACTACAGATGCTAAAGGTTACGAAAATCGTCCGCTTCGAAATGGCGCATGCCCTTCATGGCTATGAGGGTCCCTGCCACCACATCCACGGGCACTCCTACGAGCTGCATGTAACGGTGCAGCCGGCTTCCTTCACCGATGAATACGTGCCCGCGCCGGGTTTTGTCATTGACTTCCGGCAATTGAAGGAGCTGGTGCAGTCGGTGGTGCTGCGCCACATGGACCACCAATTATTTCTTTCCCCCGCCTACCTCCAACAGTACGGTCCGATGGGGCAGTTGTCCAACCTTGAAATATTTCCCGCCGAGCCCTCGGCCGAAAACCTGCTCCTGTACATTGCCCGGCAGTTGCGGGCTTCGCTGCCCAGGGGCGTAGTGCTGCGTTCGCTGCGCCTGTACGAAACCAGGGATTCCTATGCGGAATGGGAGATGGAGGGAATTGGTTAATTGGTTCATTGGGAATTAGGAGGGGCCGCCTGAAAAGGAAGGGGCTGCAACCAGCAGATCACAGGAGCCGGGAAAAAGAAAAAGACGGCAAGCCTGTGGAACAGGTTGCCGTCTTTGGTATCGGGAAAGCCGGGGGAACAATGGGCAGGTTAGTAGCAATTCGACCACCAGGTGTAACGGTAGCGGTAGGCACCGTAGAAGGTCAGGTTCACACCAACGGAGTAGTTGCAGTTGTAGTAGTACGACCAGCCGTTGTTGTAGAGGGTATAGGCATAGCCCGAGTAGTACTTATAACCCCAGTAATGGTAGTAGAAGGCCGTGTAGATCGCGTTGTAGCCCAGGTTGGTCACCTGCACACGGCGCCAGTTGGTGCCGCTCAGGTACAGGTAAGAAGTCGCCAGGGCCTGTGCGGCCGGATCGGTGCTCGACAGGTTGGCTTTGGCCTTGCTGCTCACCTCTATGGATACCGGCTCGTTCTTCGCATCGGGAAAGTCCATAGCAATGGCGTTTTCAGGGATCGTCAGGTCCTGGGCTTTTTTGCTATCCCTGGTAGCGCCCAGTTGGGAGAACAGCGTGCCTCCTTTTTCCTTGGAAGAGGTGGGGGCGGCGGACTGCTGCAGCAGGTTAGAGGGGGTGGCCACCAG
The DNA here is from genome assembly GCF_037132455.1 of Huijunlia imazamoxiresistens. Taxonomy (NCBI): domain Bacteria; kingdom Pseudomonadati; phylum Bacteroidota; class Chitinophagia; order Chitinophagales; family Chitinophagaceae; genus Huijunlia; species Huijunlia imazamoxiresistens. Next base: position 108,327 of record NZ_JBBBEI010000013.1, read on the forward strand.
GGTGAACTGCATATCGTTCAGGTTCAGCCCATCGAGGGTTTTCTGGCTGGAGGCACGCAGGCGCAGGGTGGTGCTTTTGGTTTTTGAGGCATCAAAAACTTTCAGGGTGCGCTCAAAGAGCTTTTCGGGTTCCTTGATCTTGATGGCGGCAGGGTCCGAGCCAGGGTTATTGGCTTTGGTGCTGTTGGCAGCCACAGGCGTATCCATTTGCTGATCATGATCTTTCTGACAGGAGGTCAGGTACATTCCGCTTAATAACAGGGCAAATACAGAAGCTTTTAATGCTTTCATAAAAAAGTTGTTTAGAAGGTGAAGGGTTTTTGAAAGAAGGGTGTGTTACAGGGAGGGCAGGAAGCGGAGTACGGGAGTGGTGGTGCAGCAAGAGGATCGATCGATGCAGACGTCTGGGAGCGAAATGGCTGATTTAATTATTTTCTATCCTGGTGTTCTTTGATTCTTCGTTTCGTGTGCCGTTTCATTCGCGCTTTGTATTAGGATAATCCGGCAATCATGGAAGAAGGGAAACATCAATGGGAGATTTTTTTAAAGTTCTTTTCCTTCGCCAGTAAGGTCATCTGTAATAGAATTGCAGGGTCCGGCGGTTGCTTCTATCGGGATTTTTGGTTCGTGGAGGGGCCCAATAGCCCCTATGACCTGATGCCGATGATAGGCTCTGAAAAAAGAAAAGGTTCGGAACTATTAAAAAGTCCCGAACCTTTTTTGTGCTCTCTGTTTATTGAAAGAAGCAGGGTTCGCCCAAATTAATCAATTAACCAATTAACCAATTCCCTGATTAATGGAAGATCTTTCCAAAGAATTCCTTCATGTCGTTCCAGGAGGCGGAATCGGCCTGTGCGTCGTAGCGGACGGGCATGTTGAATTTCTGGCCGACCTCGGTGGCATTGGGATTGGTGAAAGCATGGGTAGCGCCGGGGTAGACCTTGAAGGTGTAATCGGCCCCGATGGAGTCCATGCTCTTTTTAAAGGCAGCGACTTCCGCGTCCGGGACAAAGTTGTCCGCGCCGCCATGGCATACCAGGATGGCCGATTTCAGCAGGTCTTTGCGGGCAGGTGTACCCACCAGGTTGCCGTGAAAGCTTACGACCCCGTCGAGGTTGGCGCCCAGCCGGGCTGCATTGAGCACTACGGCGCCGCCGAAGCAGTAGCCAATGGCGGCTGTACGGGCCGTATCGGCCTGGGGGTAGGACTTGGCCTTTTCCAGGGCTGCGTCCAGGCGGGTTTTGGCCAGCTGGGGATTCTGGTAGAACGGTGTGGCTGCAGCCTGGGCTTCCGGGGGAGTGGGGGCTAATTTCCCGCCGGAGTAAATATCCGCCGAAAAGGCCAGGTAGCCCAGTTCGGCCAGTTGCTTCGCCCGGGTTCTCGGGTATTCGGTCAGGCCCCACCACTCGTGCACCACCAGCACGATGGGCAGCTGCTCCTTGCGGTTGGCGTCATAGGCCACATAGCCTTTCAGGGTATCTTTTCCCGAGGTGTAGGTTACGGCTTCTTCTTTAATGTCGGGAGTTTGTTCCTGCTGTCCTTCGGAGGGCGTTTGTGCCTGCTCGTTATTGCCGCAGGAAGCGAAAAGCGAAAGGGCGCCTGCCAGCAGGACGCCGGAAAAAAATCGTTGAATCGTCATGGATGAGTCTTTCCGCTAAAATAGTGAGAAGTTGGCAGTAATACCCCGGTCCAGTTTAAGTCACCGGAAACCCCGCCATTTGCCCTGCAATAGTTTGCTTTTCTGCCGTTGACCTATGCTAATCCTGCAGCTCCGCCGGACACGACGGCTATATAATAGTTTGAAGCATAAACACCAAGCAAAACAAATAAAATGTCCTGGGGCTTATGGTCATACGAAATCTCGTAGTTGTAGTTGAATTTACCCCAATTGAATTTAGGATCAAACTGAATGAGTTTTTCCCTCTCTTTGTTTTCAATTACATATTTGTTGTGGAATACACCTGTAGCCTTAAAAACAAATTCCTGTCCCTCTTGAAATGTCAGGATGATTTGACCTTTCCAGTTCATTTTCAAGTTGGCCACTTCCCTTTCGTTCTTTGTTACGGTAATACTTGTTCCGAAGAAACCAACGGGTTTAATTTCATAACGGTCGGAATTTGCCAGGGTTATTTCAGCGTTATACGAGAATAAATTCTTATAGTGCAATGCTCCTAACAACTGTTCATTGTCAGTTAGCCGGAACGATTTGCTGTCGGTACAGGCAACGGTCATATTATTCTGTTTTTGGTGGTTTTATCTTTTGCATTTGCAATGTTATCCGTAAGGGACTTGGCTATCGAGGCATGGTAATTTCATTCTCAAAAGTGGATAGTTTCTTCCTTGGTCGTCCTTGTCCGTTCTTTCAATTATCACAAACCCAAATTTTTGATAGAATTTCAGGGCTTTTGTATTCTGTTCATTAACATCAAGCTTGTCCGCACCCAGTTCTTTGACAGCAAAGTTCAGGAGTCTTTGTCCATGTCCCTGGCCAAAGTACTCAGGGTTTAAAAAAAGCATTTCAATTTTCTTGTCGGCTACGCCAATAAAGCCCAGTACCAGGTCTTTGTTTGTCAGGCAATATACCTGCAGTTGGTGGAAGTCTATGGAGGATACCAGTTTCTTGATTTCTTCAAAGTCGGGTTGCGTCAAAAAATCATGTGTAGCAATTACGGATCTCTCCCAGGTGGTCAATACCTGTTGCCTGTAGACGTTGTTATAAGCTTTGATCTTTACGTCAACTGTTTTATCACGTTGTTTCATATTTTAGGGTATAACCTCCTTCGTTCAATGAGGTGAACGTACACATTTTTCCGCAGGGCTACCATTTCGTGCTCTTCACCTGCCAGACCGTGTTGCCGGCGTCGTCGGTGACCAGGAGGGTGCCTTTGGCCGTAAAGGCTACGCCTACGGGGCGGCCGTACACCTTACCCGAGGCAGTGTCGGCGATAAAGCCGGTAAGGAAAGGCTCTTTTTTGCCGGAAGGCTTCCCGTTACGGAAGGGCACAAACGCCACCTGGTAGCCCACCAGCTCGGAACGGTTCCACGACCCGTGCTGCCCCACAAAAGCGCCGCCGGCCCATTTTCCGCTCAAAGCGCCCTTTTCATCAAAGGCCAGTCCCAGCGAAGCGGTATGTGCCCCCATGTCCACTTCGGGCACCTTCGACTTTTGCACCAGGTCGGGCCGTTTGTCGCCTTCAAACTGCGGGTCCTCGTGGGCGCCCCAGTAGGCATAGGGCCAGCCATAGAAACCGCCCTCCTGCACACTGGTAATGTAGTCGGGCACCAGGTCGTCGCCCAGGCCGTCGCGCTCGTTCACTGCCGTCCACAGCGTAGTGGTGCCCGGGGCATAGGCCATCCCCTGCGGGTTGCGCAGGCCGGAGGCAAAAATGCGCTCGCCCGTCCCATCGGGGTTGATTTCCAAAATACAGGCCCGCCGCTCTTCCTCCTTCATGCCGTGCTCGCCCACGTTCGAGGCCGAGCCCACGGCCACGTATATCTTTTTACCATCCTTGCTGGCAAAGAGGTTCCGCGTCCAGTGGTTGTTGTACCCGCCCGCCGGCAGCGACAGGATCTTTTTGCCCGCGGCCGTGATCTTCGTTTGTCCCGGCTGGTAAGGGTATTGCAAAATGCCGTCGGTGTTGGCCACGTAGAAGCTGTTGCCCAGCACCAGCATGCCGAAGGGCTGGTTCAGGTTTTCCAGGAAAATGCCGCGGACTTCGGGCGTACCGTCGCCGTCCGCATCGCGGAGCAGCGTAATGCGGTCGGCGCTGCCTTTTTTGGTGTTGGCATCGGCCTTGCCCGAAATTTCGTCCTTCACCTTTTTAACGATCCCTTTCTCGGTGCTGGCTTCGGCAATGAACACATCGCCATTGGGACCGATATACACCCAGCGCGGATTTTGAAGGTCGCCGGCAAAGCGGCTGACGGTAAAGCCGGCAGGGGCGGAGGGCGTTTTGCCCGCGGGCCAGCCGATGACGTCGCTGAACTTAGTGGCGTTTTCCGTGGCAAAGGGTGCCGGCAGGGTCACCGCCTCGCTGCCCGTGGACACGGTATCGGCCGAAGAGGCAGGGGCGGATTTTTTAGAACGGTCGCCCGACTGGCAGGCGCCCAACAGCAGGAGGGAGGCGGCAACGGGGACGAAAAAGTGGACGTTCATTTGTGATGGTTTAAGTGCCCCTAAATGGAACAAAACATATGCCCGCTCGGGGTTTCCGCTCAGAATTAATGAGAAAGTATGGGTCGTTTCCGGTAATTTTGCCCCTGCCCGGGCAAGCAGCCCGGGGTATTCCAGGTTGCTCCATCAAATCCAAAACAGAACTCCCATCGTCATGAAAGTCAGAAAAGCAGTGATCACTGCAGCGGCTCGCGGTGAACGTTTGTTCCCGGTTGCCGATACCATTCAAAAGGCCATGCTGCCCGTTATCGATGTTGACGGCCTGCATAAACCCGTCATCCAGATCATCGCGGAAGAAGCGTTTTCCTCCGGCATCGAACAAATCTGCATTATTTGCGCCCCCGGCGACGGCGAGCGCTATATCAGCGCCTTTACCACCCTGCGCGACAACCTGCAAAAATCCTTCGGCAGCAGCGACTGGGCCCGGCAGACCGCCGGCCAGATCGATAACCTCCTGGGCCGCCTGCAGTTTGCCGAACAGCAGGAACCCCTGGGCTACGGCCATGCCATTTCCTGCGCCCGCTCCTTCGTGGACAACGAACCCTTCCTGTTGCTGCTGGGCGATTACCTCTATGTGTCCAAGCTGGCGGGCAAGCGCTGCGCCGCCCAACTGATGGAACTGGCCGCCCAGGAGCGTTGCTCCGTTTCGGCCGTGAACCCCACCATCGAGCACCAGGTGCGCCGCTACGGCACCCTCACCGGCAAACAGGTACCCGGCCGCAACGGCGTGTACCAGATTGAAAAGATTATTGAAAAACCTTCCCTGAGCGTGGCCGAGCTGGCCCTGCAGACCTCCGGGCTGCGGGCCGGTTATTACCTCTGCCTGTTCGGCATGCACGTCTTTACCCCCTCGATCTTCGACCTCCTCGACGAACAAATCGCCAAAAACGACGGCCCCGTCCTGCTGACCCCGGCCCTGCAACAGCTGGCCGAATCCGAAAAATACCTGGCACTGGAAGTGAAAGGCGACCGCTACGACCTCAGCCGCCGTCACGGCCTGCTGCGGGCGCAGGTAGCCCTGGGCCTGGCCGGCGAAGCCCGGAGCGAGGTTTTAAATACGCTTGTAGAATCGTTGGCGGAGGCAAATGCCAGAAGCTAAAAGTTTCTGAGTTCCTGAGTTCCTGAGTTTACGGGTTGGCCTGTTCTCCGGTTCTATATTTTCCTTACGGAGTTACGGCAACTCAGGAACTTAGAAACTCAGAAACTCCTTTATAAGGTAACCACTATGAATATCTTTATAGAAACCATAACTGCTGTAGAACCGGCCAAACGTGACCGGTCATTTTTTGAAATGGCCCGGAAGCTGAAGCCCCAGGAGCTGCTGCATGCCCTGCGCCAGCTCGATGCGTTCCGCAAAACTACCCCGAACCTGTACGAACGGGTACGGGCCATTCTTTTTCTCCATGCCGGCTTCCGGTATTTCCTCATGGAGGCCCCCGCCACCCCCACTACGGGCAAGATTCCCTACCGGGGCTTTGAAGACCTGCTGAACCGGCGCTTCGAACATGCCATCACCACCCTGCTGGCCGAGCTGGACCTGCACGGCCCCAATGCCGCCCTGTTCAGCGCGCTGGCCGAAAGCTACCACCACCTCTCGTTCCAGATCCTGGGCGACCAGGTGCGCCGCAGCGTCCGCTCCAGCAAGGGCAACCAGTGGATGTTCCGGGTAGGGCACCGCGAAGAGCACCCCATCCGCATCCACCGCCAGCTGCTGCAGCGCGGCGACAACCAGCTGTTTTACCCCATCCTGCACGAGGAAACCGCCGTACGGATGGACCTTACCCATAGCGCCTGGTCCGACATCTTTTTCCTGGGCATGGACTATCCCGAGGGTGCCCGCGTCATCAACATCTCCATCGACCTGGGCGTTTTCGGCCGCGACAAGGACATCCGCCCGCCGCTGCACTGCTATGTGCGGGTGATCACCGAGCCGGTGCTGCGCCTGACCTCCATCGACCTGGACACCACCAAGGACCTGCACGACCTGGCCGACCTGTTCAACTTTGGCAACGACCACCTGAGCCTGGTAAAGGCCGGCGTCATTGCGTCGGGGCTGATCCCGCCCTCCTTCGAGGGCACCAACCAGTCGCTGCCCGATATCCTGGCCCGCATCGTGGCGCCGGGTATGGGCCTGGAGCTGGTGACCAAGGTGAATGACATTCCCAAGGGCTCGCGCTTTGCCGTCTCTACCAACCTGCTGGGCTCCATCATCAGCCTGCTGATGCGGGCAAGCGGCCAGACCAAAAACCTCACCGGCCCCCTGGAAGAAGGGGAGCGGCGCCTGGTGGCCTCCCGCGCCATCCTGGGCGAATGGATCGGCGGCTCCGGCGGCGGCTGGCAGGACTCCGGCGGCGTATGGCCCGGCGTCAAAGCCATCCAGGGCCACTTTGCCACCGATACCGACCCCGAGCACGGCATCAGCCGCGGCACCCTGCTGCCGCAGCACCACGTGCTGGGCGCGCCCGACGTGCACCCCGAATTCAACGAGCGCATCATGAACTCGCTGGTGCTGATGCACGGCGGCATGGCCTCCAACGTAGGCCCGATCCTGGAAATGGTGACCGAAAAATACCTCCTGCGCGGCCACCGCGAATGGATCGCCCGCCACCAGACCAACGGCATCTATGATAATATCCTCACCGCCATCCGGGAAGGGGATATCAAAATGCTGGGCGCCAGCACCGACCGCAACTTCGCCGGGCCCATTAAAACCATCATTCCCTGGGCCACCACCTATTTCACCGAGCAGATCATCGCCGGGGCGAAGAAAGAATTCGGCGCCGACTATTACGGCTTCCTGATGCTGGGCGGCATGTCGGGCGGCGGCATGGGCATGTTCGTCAATCCAGATGGTTACCAGCAGTCGAAAGAGCAAGTGCTCGACCTGCTGCGCCGCACCAAGGCCCGCCTGTCGGATTCGCTGCCCTTTGCCATGGAGCCGGTGGTATACAACTGGAGCATCAACCAAAGAGGCTCCTGGGCCACGCTGCACCAGGGAGCGGAAGCCCTGATGCCGCAGCCCTATTACGGCATCCACGTGTCGGAGCTGGTACGCAGGCCGGCGGCCTCGATCCCCTACATCCGCCGGGCCGAGATCGACTTCTTTACCACCTATTGCGAAAAGAACAACCTGGCCTACCCGCTGCTGCGCACCATGATCAGCAACCTGTTCCGGGTGTCCGATCCTTCGGCCAGCGGCAGCCAGGGAACCGAAAACGAAAAAGCCGACCGCATCAAAAAAGAGAACGGCTTCGACTTTATACAGCACGAAGAGATCCGCACCGACCTGCAACAGGGCCGCATCGGCCTGGCGCGCAACCGCCTGCCGGCCGAAACGCGGATCGAGGATGTGCCGGCAAGTGCCATCGGCCAGCTGGACGCCCTGGAAGACGCCGCCACGGTGGGCGAGGAAGCCCTCCGCCAAGGCCGCGTAGCCGTGATGAGCCTGGCCGCCGGCGTGGGCAGCCGCTGGACCAAGGGGGCCGGCGTGATCAAAGCCATCAACCCCTTTGCCGAGATCCGGGGCGGGCACCGCAGCTTTCTGGAGATCCACCTGGCAAAGACCCGGCGTGTGGCCGAAGCCTACGGCGCCTCCCTTCCGCACCTGGTGGCCACCAGCTACCTGACGCACGAAGCGATCCGCAAAAAGCTGGAGCAAACCGGCAATTTCGGTTACGAAGGGCCGGTATACCTGTCGCCGGGCCGCTCCATCGGCCAGCGCTTTGTGCCCCTGGAGCGCGACCTCCGCTTCCTGTGGGAGGAAACCTCCCAGGAATCCCTGGACGAGAACAAGCAGAAGGTGCGGGACGCCGTCCGCAAGTCGCTGATGGGCTGGGCAAAAGCAAAGGGCGAAGGCTCCGATTACGAAGACAACGTTGCGGCGCAGCGCTTTTCGCCCCTGGGCCACTGGTACGAGGTGCCGAACCTGCTGCGCAACGGCGTGCTGGCACGCCTGCTGCGCGAGCAGCCGCAGGTGCAGACCATCATGCTGCACAATATCGATACGCTGGGCGCCGACCTCGACCCCGCCGCCCTGGGCTACCACCTGCAGTCGGGCAACGTGCTCACCTTCGAGGTGGTGCCCCGCCGCATGGAAGACCGGGGAGGAGGCCTGGCCCGGGTGAACGGACAGCTGCGGCTGCTGGAAGGCCTGGCGCAGCCCCGCGAAGAGGACGAGCTGAACCTGAGCTATTACAATTCCAATACGACCTGGATCCAAATAGACCCCCTGCTGGCGCTGTTCGGCCTGACCCGCGAAAGCCTGCAAAAAGGCGATGACGCCTTCCTGGCCAAAGCGGTCCGCAGCGTTGCCCAGCACATTCCCTCCTATGTGACCATCAAGGACGTAAAATACCGCTGGGGACACGGGCAGGAAGACATTTACCCCGTGGCCCAGATCGAAAAGCTGTGGACCGATATGACGGCCCTGTCCAACCTGGCCTGCGGCTACCTGGCGGTACCCCGCCGGCGCGGGCAGCAGCTGAAGGACATCGCCCAGCTCGATGCCTGGGTGACCGACGGCAGCCGCGAGCATATCGCCTCGCTTTGTGCCTTTGCGGGAACAATGATCCCGGAATGCGAGGTGGAAGGCTAAAAATTAAAAGCCAGAGGTACGAGGTACGAAGTAAGGAAGAAGGCCTGTTTTTTCCTTACCTCGTACCTCGTTTTTTGTGCTTACTTCGAACTTTTATCTCTATTCTTCCAAATATCTTCTCAGCAATTGTTCGATTGAAATAAGAGCCTTAATTTGGCCATCAGAGAAGAATAAGTGTCAGAAGTACATTTTTTATGGAGCGCCTTCCATAGCCTTCTGCGCCGGTTCGATCGCTAAAAGCCTTTGTATATGATCCACGCTTGCCATTTTTCGGAAAAGCCTTCCGGCTTTTTTATCTTAGAAGTCAGCCCCGGAATCGTGCTTCGCTTTTATGCCCCCGGCATGCCGGCCGGTATCCTTCCTTCGCATCTTATTGTTGAATAAATATTTCTATTTCCATTTATGAAACGATTGTCCTTTTTCTTTTTGCTGTTGCTGGCCCAGGCGGGCTTTGCGCAAAACAGCGTTGTCTTTTATGCCGATTCGGCAAAAACGACCATCAGCCGCCATATCTACGGCCACTTTGCCGAGCACCTGGGCCGCTGCATCTACGACGGTTTTTATGTAGGGGAGAACAACAGCAAGATCCCCAATACCAAGGGGATTCGCAACGACGTGGTGGACGCCCTCAAGCGCCTCAAAGTGCCCAACCTGCGCTGGCCCGGCGGCTGCTTTGCCGATACCTACCACTGGAAGGACGGCATTGGTCCCAAGGACAAGCGGCCCTCGATCGTCAACACCTGGTGGGGCGGCGTTACCGAAAACAACTCCTTCGGCACCCATGATTTCCTGGACATGTGCGAGCTGCTGGGCACCGAGCCTTACCTGGCCGGCAACCTGGCTACCGGCACCCCGCAGGAACTGGTGGACTGGGTGCAGTACGTGAACTTCGAAGGCAAAAGCCCCATGTCGGACCTGCGCCGCCAGAACGGCCGCGAAAAACCCTGGAGCGTAAAATTCTGGGGTGTGGGCAACGAAGCCTGGGGCTGCGGCGGCAACATGCGCCCCGAATACTACAGTGACCTTTACCGTAAGTACGCCACCTTCATGACCGGCTGGAACCCCAGCGACCGCATGTTCCGCATCGCCTCCGGCGCCAACTCGGCCGACTACAACTGGACCGAAGTGCTCATGAAGAATATTCCCAACAACATGCTGGGCGGCGTGGCCCTGCACCACTACTCCGTGATCGACTGGAACCGAAAAGGCCCCTCCACCGGCTTCACCGAGCAGCAGTACTTCACCACCATGAAGCGGGCGATCTTCATGGACAGCCTGGTGGCGCAGCATTCCGCCATCATGGACAAGTACGATCCCCGCAAGCGCGTTGCCCTGGTGGTGGACGAATGGGGCGGATGGTATGAAGTGGAGCCGGGCACCAACCCGGGCTTCCTGTACCAGCAGAACACCATGCGCGACGCCATGATCGCCGGCGTGACCCTGAACATCTTCCACAAGCACGCCGACCGCGTTCGCATGGCCAACCTGGCCCAGGCCGTCAACGTGCTGCAGTCGGTTGTGCTGACCGAAAACGAGAAAATGGTGCTGACACCTACCTTCCACGTTATGGAAATGTTCAACGTGCACCAGGACGCCAGGCTGATCCCCATGGACATCCGCAGCAACGACTACGTAGTGGGCAACGAAAAGCTGCCGGCGATCTCCGCCTCGGCCTCTAAAGATTCCCTGGGCGTTACCCATGTCTCGCTGGTGAACATCGACGCCTCCAAAGAGCAGGCGCTGACCGTGGACCTGCGCGGCGGCAAGTACAGCTCGGTAACCGGCCGCATCCTCACCTCCGGCAAGTTGCAGGATTTCAACTCCTTCAGCCAGCCCGAAAAGATCAAGCCGGCCGCCTTCAAGGGCGCCACCCTCAAAAACAACAGCCTGTCGGTAAAGCTGCCCCCGTATTCCGTGGTGGTGCTGACGCTGAAGTAGCATGTAAAATGTAGCATGTAAAATAAGGAAATGGCCGTTTGGCGCAGGGGATGCAAACGTCCCTGCCCAACGGCATTTTTTTTAATCCTTCAATTATTGCTCTTGAAAAACATATTCTTATTCATTCTTTGCTGCATTGCCTTGCGGGCAGCAGCGCAGCCGGTGCCGGAAGGAAAGGTGTTTCCCACCCGCGAAACCCCCGTGCACGACCCGGTCATGATCAAACAGGGCGACACCTATTATGTTTTCTGCACCGGCTTCGGCATCTCGGTCTTTTCCTCCAAAGACATGAAGAACTGGAAAAAAGAAAAGGCCGTTTTTTCCAAAGCCCCCGAATGGGCCGTGCAGGCGGTGCCGGGTTTCCGCGGGCATATCTGGGCCCCCGATATCAGCTATCATAACGGCATGTACTACCTGTATTACGCCGTATCGGCTTTTGGCAAGAACACTTCCTGCATCGGCGTGGCCGTCAACAAAACCCTCGACCCCGCTTCGCCCGACTTCCGCTGGGACGACAAGGGCAAGGTGGTGCAGTCGGTGCCCGGCCGCGATCTGTGGAACGCTATCGACCCCAACCTGGTAGTGGAGGACAACGGCACGCCCTGGCTGGCCTTCGGCTCGTTCTGGGAAGGCATGAAGCTGGTAAAGCTCGACAACTCCCTGCTCTCGGTGGCCGAGCCGCAGCAGTGGGTCACCATCTCCAAACGCCCCCGCGACTTCAACACCCCCGACAGCATGGCCGGCAATGCCGCCATCGAGGCACCCTTCATTTTCAAAAAAGGAAAATATTATTACCAGTTCGTTTCCTGGGACTACTGCTGCCGGGCCGAGAAAAGCACCTACAAGGTGGTGGTGGGCCGCAGCGAACAGGTGACCGGTCCCTACCTGGACAAGGCAGGCCTGGCCATGGACCGCAACGGCGGCACCCTGGTGGTGGAAGGCAATAAGGAATGGCATGGCGCCGGCCACAACTCGGCCTATACCTTCGACGGCAAGGACTACCTCGTCTTCCACGGCTACGATGCCAACGACAAGGGCCGCTCCAAGCTGCGCATCGAAGAGATCGCCTGGGACAAGGACGGCTGGCCGACGCCCAAAAGGTAGCCAGACCCTACCCTGAAATCCGTTGACAGAAAATAATAAAAGCACTCCGTCGTTTATGTGATGGAGTGCTTTTATTATTTTATTCTTTCTTTATCGTGAACTGGCGACGGGAAATAGTCCTTTTCCTGGTTTTCTGCCTGCCCCTGCTCACCTTCGGCCAAAAGGATACCGCTCAAAAAAAGATCACCATCGACAGCTTCCTGCTGAAACAGCCGGGCATCCTGGGCAACCTGGCGCAGAACCTTTTTGCCGATACCACCGAAGAGAACGGCCCCGACCTGCAGGCCCAGGACAAACGTTTTCGCAAATTCGAGGGCAAAGTGATCCGCCGCATCGACGTGGAAGTGCTGGAATTCGGTACCCCCATCACCGACACCGCCAAATCCATCAAAAATACGCTCACCCGCCTGGGCGATTACTTCCACCACAACACCCGGGGTTATGTTATTCGCAAAAACCTTTTCTTCCATAAAGGCGACCGCCTCAATCCCTTCCTGCTGGCCGACAACGAGCGCCACCTGCGCGACCTGGACTTTAACCAGGATGCCCGCATCACCGTAAAGCCGGTCCGCTACCGCTCCGACTCGGTGGACGTGACCGTGCTGGTGAAGGACGTGCTTTCCCTGGGCGGCCGCTTTCACCTGCACAATACCGGCAGCGCCACCGTGCAGGCCCGGGAAGATAACCTGGCCGGCTGGGGCGACCGCCTGCTGCTGGGCGCCCATTTCGACCAGAAGCGGTACGAAAAGTTCGGCTGGGGCGGCGAATACGGGGCCCGCAACATCGGCGGCAGCTTTATCGACGCCACTGCCGGCCGCTCCAATTTCGAGGACGCCTTCAACAGCGGCCGCCGTGAAGAGGCCGCCACCTACCTGCAGCTGGTCAAACCCCTGGTGCATCCCTACATGAAGTGGACCTATGCCCTGGAAGCCTCCTCCCACGAAACCCGGAACCTGTATACCGACGATTCGCTGTACCAGAGCGACTACCATTATAAATATTCCAACTTCGACGCCTGGGCAGGCTGGAACGTGAGTGCCGACGTGCCGGGCAAAAAGAACGCGGACAACCGCCTGCGCCGCCTGATCGCCTTCCGCTACCTCCACCGCAACTTCCAGCAGGCGCCGCAGAAATACAGCAGCCAGTACATGTACCGCTATTCCGACCTGACGGGCCTGCTGGGAGCGGTTTCCCTCTTCCGGCAAAATACCATCAAAACGCGCTACATCTACGGCTTCGGCCGCACCGAGGACGTGCCCGAGGGCCGCGACCTGACCGTCACCGGGGGCTATACCAAAAGAGCCGGCCGGGCCCGCCCGTATGCCGACGTCAAATACCAATGGAATGGGTTCACGCCCCGGAAGGACTATGTCAACCTCACCGCCCGGGCCGGCGGCTACCTGTATGCAGGGCACCCCCAGGACCTGGGCGTGCTGTTCCACCTGGATTATTTCACCCGCCTGCACCAGCTGTCCGCCCGCTGGAAGGAGCGGAGCTTCCTGGGGCTGGGGCTGGCCCGGCAGTTCAACGAAGAGCTGGAAGAGCCGCTCTACCTGGATAGCCCCTTCGGCCTGCAGGAATACCGCAACAATATGGAGGTGTACGGCAATACCCGGGCAACGCTCAAGGCGGAATCGGTCTTTTACAGTCCCTGGCGGCCGCTGCTGTTCCAGGTGGCCCCCTTCGTGTTCGGCAACCTCACCTACCTCCACCCGGCCCCGGAGGTGGTGCCCCAGCGGAAGATTTACAGCAGCCTGGGCGCCGGCATCCGCACCCGCAATGAAAGCCTGGTGTTCGGCACCATCGAGCTGAAGGGCTATTATTTTCCCGGCGGAAACCATTATAACCAAACCTGGCACCTGGCCCTCAACACCAACGTAAAATTCAAATACAACCGGCAACTGATAAAGCGACCCGAGCTGCTGTCCGTAAACTAAGGGTTCCTAAGTTCCTGGGTTGGCGTAACTCCGGAATGAAATTTACCTGTCTGAGCCAGAATCACGAACTTAGAACCTGCCGGAGCACAGGCGGCCCCGTAAACGTGTAACCGCTGAACTCAGGAACTCAGGAACTTAGAAACTCAGGAACTGTAACTCGTAAACCCGTAAACTCGTAAACTCTTGAGAATCGTCATCGCCCCCGATAAGTTTAAAGGCAGCCTTACGTCCTTCGAGGTGTGCCGCTTCCTGGCCGAGGGCGTCCGGTCCGTGGCGGATGCGGACGGGCTGGGGCAGTTCCCGCTGGCGGATGGGGGCGACGGCTTTGGGCCCGTGCTCCAGCATTACCTCCAAACCGAGACGGTGGCCTGCGCTACGGCGGACCCGCTGGGCAGGCCCCTGCAGGCGTCCTACCAGTGGAGCCCCGCCAGCCGCACGGCCTTTATCGAGTCGGCGGCGGCCAGCGGGCTGGCCCTGCTGGCGCAGGGGGAGCGGGACCCGATGGTGACCTCTACCTTCGGTACCGGGCTGCTGGTAAAGGCGGCCCTGGAAAAAGGGGCGGAGAAAATCATTCTCGGCCTGGGCGGCAGCGCCACCAACGATGGCGGCACCGGCATCCTGGCTGCCCTGGGCTTTAAGCTGCTCGATGGGGCAGGGCAGGAGCTGCCGCCCTGCGGGCGGAGCCTGTTGGCGCTGGAGCGGCTGGTGCCGCCGCCCGGCCTGCGCCCGGTGCCGATGGAGCTCGCCTGCGATGTGCAGAACCCCTTGTATGGCCCCGATGGGGCCGCCTTTGTATATGGCCCGCAAAAAGGCGCTTCGCCGGAGGCCGTGCGGCAGCTCGACGAAGGGCTGCGGCGGTGGGCGGAGGTGTTGCGCCGGCAGACGGGAACCGATGTGGCGCACCTGCCCGGGGCGGGGGCGGCCGGGGGCATGGCGGCAGGCCTACTGGCGTTTTTCCCGGTGGTGCTGCGCAAAGGGATCGACTTGGTGGTGGCCGCCAGTGGCCTGGAGGCCCGGCTGGCAACGGCCGACCTGCTGATCACCGGTGAGGGCTGCATCGATGCCCAAAGCCTGCAGGGTAAGGTGGTGGGCCGCATCGCGGAGCTGGGGCGGCAACGGGGCATCCCGGTGATCGCCTTTTGCGGCCAGAACCAGTTGAGTGCCGGTGCCGCCGCCCGGGCAGGGCTGCAGTTTGTCTTTCCCCTGGTCAACGAATTCGTCAGTCCGGAAGATGCCATCCGCAATGCCGGCCCCCTGTTGCGGTGCGCGGTGGTCAGCAGCGTGCTGTTCCTCAAAAAGAAAGGGGGGCCTTAGGCCCTTTACTATTTTTCCGGGGGTGCTGGTACAATCTTTTAAGCCACAGGAGCCAAACGCATATGTATGGAACAAGAAGCAAAGGCGCTCTGGTGGCAGACCGGCATTATTTACGAAGTGTACCTGCGGTCGTTCCAGGACAGCACGGGCAACGGCATCGGCGATCTCCGCGGCCTGCTCGGGCGGCTGGACTACCTGCAGTGGCTGGGCGTAACGGCCGTATGGGTGACGCCCTTCTATCCCTCGCCGATGAAAGACCTGGGCTACGACGTGTCGGACTATACCGGCGTCGATCCCGCCTTCGGAACGATGGCGGATATGGATGAACTGCTGGCGGAGCTCCACCGGCGCGGCATGAAGCTGATCATCGACTTCGTGCCCAACCATACCTCCGACCAGCATGCCTGGTTCCGCGAATCCCGCTCGTCCCGCGACAATCCCAAGCGCGACTGGTACATCTGGAAAGATCCCAAACCGGGGGGCGGCCCTCCCAACAACTGGCTCAGCGTACTGGGCGGCTCTGCCTGGGAATGGGACGAAAGTACCGGCCAGTATTATTACCATGCTTTTTTAAAGGAGCAGCCCGACCTCAATTACCGGAACCCCGAGGTGATGGAGGCAGTGCTGGACGCCATGCGGTTCTGGCTCGACAAGGGCGTGGACGGCGTCCGCATCGACGTGATGTGGCACATGGCCAAGGACGAAAAGTTCCGCGATAACCCCCTCAATCCCGATTTCAAACCCGAAATGCCCGATTGCGACCGGCTGCTGCAGCTATTTTCCTGCGATCAGCCGGAGGTACAGGAGCTGGTGGCCCGCTTCCGCGACCTGCTCGACCAGTACCACGAACGGGTGATGCTGGGCGAGCTGTACCTGCCCGTGCACCGCATCTTGCCCTACTACGGCGTCGGCGACAAGGGCGCCCACCTGCCGGGTAACTTCCAGATGCTGCTGCTGCCCTGGACCGTCGACAAGCTGGGCATTGCCGTCGATCAGTTCGAAGCCGCCCTGCCGGATAGTGCCTGGCCCAACTGGGTGTTGGGCAACCACGACCGGCCCCGCCTGGTGGACCGGGCCGGCGTTGGGCAGGCCAGGGTGGCCGCCCTGCTGCTGCTGACCCTGCGGGGAACCCCTATCCTGTATTACGGCGACGAGATCGGCATGCACAACGTGGACATTCCGAAGGAAGAATGGCAGGACCCGCAGGGGTTGAACATGCCCGACAAGAACATGAGTCGCGACCCGCAGCGCACCCCCATGCAGTGGGACAGTTCGGAAAATGCCGGCTTTACCACCGGCAAGCCCTGGCTGCGGATGGCAGAGGATGCCCGCCGCAACAACGTGACAGCCCAGCAGGCGGAAAAGGATTCTCTGCTGTGTTTTTACCAGCGCCTGATCCGGCTGCGGCAGGGCGAACCGGCCTTGGTCCTGGGAGATTATTACCCGGTGCCGACAGAAGACTGGTCCCTGCTGGCATACATCCGTCAAAAGGAAGGGAGCGTCGCCTTCCTGGTGGTGCTGAACCTAACCGACAAGCCGGTGACCTTCTGTCCGCAGGATGGCCGGGTACAGGGAACGGTGGTCCTGTCCACCTGCAACGGTTCGACTGCTCCCCAATTGAAATCCGGAACCGTCCTCCGGCCCCACGAGGGCCTGCTGGCTCGCCTGGAGCAGGGTGGCCCGCTGGGATAAGCACCATTATTTCTTTTTCCGCTTTTTATCTATGATAATGTAAACGGCAAGCAACACTAAAGAGATACCGCCGATCCATAGGAGGCCATTGAGGATTTTCCCGTTGTTGCCGAAAAGGGCAAGGAGCACCAGCAGGGGAATAAAGCCCACCAGGGTGGCGCCGATATATTTTTTATAATCCATTTTCAGCAGGCCGGCCACGATACTGAGCGAGTCATTGGACAGGCCGGACAGGCGGGTAAGGGCAATGGCGGCCACGCCGTAGGAGCGGATAAAGTCTGCCGTTTTTGCCTGGGTCTTTTCGCTGAGCAGCTTATTGACGGAAACGGGACCCAGGTAGCGGCCGATCAGGAAGCCCACGGTGGAGGAGGCCAACAGGCCGGCCAGGGACAGGAGCGAACCCCAGACGGGTCCGAAGCTCACAATGGCAATCATGATCAGCAGCACGTTGGGCACCACCAGCAGGAACAACTGGGCGATCATGATACCGATAAAGACTAGGGGACCGGCAATGCCGAACTGCCCGATCCAGCTTTTGATCTCCTGTTCGTTCTCGCTGGTGAGTACGGCAAAAGCCTCCCGTGAAAACTCCTGGAAGGAGGGTACCAGGAAATAAAGGCCTGCCAGCAGGCCGAAGAACAACAGGGAAAAGCCGAGGGGTAATATTTTCATAGACACCGGGTTTGGCAACGGTTACCATTTCTGAAAAGAGCATGCCGGGGAATGCCCCAAATGAAAAAAGGCAAAACGGGAACCGTTTTGCCTTTTTTCATTTTATAGGAATGAACTAGAAGCGGTAAGAGATCGTGCCGGAAAACTGGGTGGGTGCGATCGGGTTGATGCTGTAGTTTTCGTGTACGGTGTAGTTGTAGACGTTGGTCAGGTTCGACACCTTGGCCAGCAGCGATACTTTTTTGAAGGTATAGCCGGCGGACAGGTCGATGGTGGTATAGCCGTCGACAAAGATGCGGCGGTCGTAACCTTGCGTTTGGTTGATGGTGTTGTTCCAGCCGCCTACGCGTTCGCCGATGTAGTTGGCAATCGCGCCTATTTTCACGCCTTTCAGCTTGTTGTTCTGGAACGTGTAGAACACCGAGGCGTTGGCGGTATGGGCGGGGTTGTTCACCAGGCGCTCGCCTTCAACCGGGCTGTTTTTCAAACCGGAGCTTTTGGTGATGCGCATATAGTTGTAAGCGTAACCGGCCATTACGTTCAAACCGGTAACCGGCTGACCGGCCAGGTCCACTTCCACGCCGTCGCTGGTGCTGGTACCGGATACCATCTTGATGGAGGCGTCGGAGTTCTGGGTAACGCCATCTGCCTTGAACAGGGCGGTTTGGGTCAGGTTGTCGTTCACGATGCGATAAGCCGTAACGTTGGCCGAGAACCGTCCCTGGAAGAAGTCGTTCTTCACGCCGATCTCGTACTGGTCAATCTGGGCGGGATCCAGCTGTTTGCCATAAACGTCCGTTCCGGAAACCACGTTGAAGGAGTTGGAGTAGCTGGCGAAGACGGAGGTGGTGTTAAAGGGCTTGTACACCAGGCCGAAACGGGGAGAGAAGGCTTTTTCGGAATCATCCTTTCCTTTGGTTTTGGCATTGGTCAGCAGGTTGGTGGAATCCACGGCGGCGTTCTTCACGTATGACCAGCGGATACCGGCCAGCAGGTTGAATTTCGACGACAGTTTCACCAGGTCCTGGATATAGGCGCCGGCGCGGTTCACCGGTGTTTCTCTTTTGCGGATGGCGCTGGAAGTGGGGATATCGGTGCGGGCGATGAATTTACCCCCATCCAGCAGGTTGATCTTGTCGTAAGTGCCGGACTTGAAGCCGTTGGCAGCCGCGAAGGTGAAGTCGGTATTGTTGACTACGGAGCGGTCGGCATCCATGCCGGACAGCAGGGTGTGGGCTACGGCGCCGGTCTGGAACTTGCCGGTCAGGTTCACCTGGCCCATGTAGTAGGTTTCCTTTTGGTCCATGCGGCCCAGGGGGCGTTCCCAGTCGCCGTTGGCGGCAGCCTGGATCCTTTCGGTGGACATGTAGTCGCGGTTATAATCCTGGTAGGCGGCGATAGCGGACAGCGTCCAGTCGCTGTTGAACTGGTGTTTCACGGTGGCGGTGCCGGCGGTCTGCGTTACCTTGTTGTACGCCCAGGGAGCGTTGAAGAATGTCGAGCGGGATACGGGGGTAACCAGGGTGTTGCCGACAGAGCCGATGCCGAAGTCGGGGGTATAGTCATGTTTCAGGTAGTCGGCTTCCAGTACCAGGTCGGTGCGTTCGCCCAGCTTGAACAGCAGGGAGGGGTTGACGTAGTAGCGCTTGGAGGAAACACCGTTGCGGTAGCTGCCGGCAGTTTCATAGGTACCGTTGAGGCGGTAGGCGATGTTTTTGGTGGCCGGGCCGTAGACGTCAAAGGAGGGTTTGTACAGGTCGTAGCTGCCGCCGCGGAAGGATACTTCGCCGCCGAAGTTGAACTTCGGTTGCTTGGTCACCATGTTGATGATACCGCCGGGGGCTACCTGGCCGTAGAGGATGGCGGCGCTGCCTTTCAGCACTTCCACTTTTTCCAGCGAGCTCATCTCCGGCATGATGCCCACGTTTACCCGGGCGCCGTTTTTGAACAGGTTGGTGCTGGAAAGGCCGTAACCACGCGAGCCGAAGCTTTCCTGTGCGTTGCCGCGGGTGGTGGTCAGGTACATGCCGTTGACGTTCTTGATCACATCGCTCAGGCGCTGCACCTGCTGGTCGCGCAGGACGCCCTGGCCGATCACGGCCACGCTCTGGGGCAGGTCCATGGGGTCGATGGCTACTTTGCCGATGGCGGTGGGGTGGGCGTTGAAGCTTTTCTGGGAAGTGACCACGATCTCGTCCAGCTGTTTGTGGTCTTCCGCCAGCGACAGTTCTACGCCGGTCACTTCCTTGGCGCGTACTTCCACGGCTTTTTCCTGGGGCTGCAGGCCGGCCATGGTGATGGTCAGGGTATAATTTCCGGGTTTTATATTGCGGATGAGGAAATATCCTTTTTCGTCGGTCAGGGTGTTTTTATTGATTTCCTTCAGCGAGATATTTACAAAAGCGGCGGGTTTATTGTCGGTAGTGGTGATGCGGCCCTGGATGGTACCGTTTTCCGCTTCATCGATTAAAACTACAGGAGCGGGAGCGTTACTTACGGCTATTGCACCTACCTGGGCGTTTGCAGTTCCAGCAGCCAGCGCCACGCAGAGCAAAGAAGAAGTAAAAAGTTTCATATTCTGAATTTTGTCCCGCAAAGAAAGGCCGCCTTTTTCCGGGTTTAATGCCGGATGCGGAAAAACGGTTTACGAAAAAGGAAAAATAGATGAGGTAGCGGGAAAAATAGACAATA
This sequence comes from Huijunlia imazamoxiresistens, assembly GCF_037132455.1. Classification (NCBI taxonomy): domain Bacteria; kingdom Pseudomonadati; phylum Bacteroidota; class Chitinophagia; order Chitinophagales; family Chitinophagaceae; genus Huijunlia; species Huijunlia imazamoxiresistens. The sequence continues at coordinate 128,443 of NZ_JBBBEI010000013.1, forward strand.
GGCAAGGGACAATAAGCAAAAAACGGCCGAAGGAGTAAAAGTCAGGAAGCCTGGAAATGAAAAATATAAATATAATAAATAGTGTACATGGCTAAAGTCCCGAACCTTTTTCCCGAAAACGGAACTCACGTAGGAACTAACTCAGGAACTCAGGAACTTACCGCAGTTCCGCATGAAGTTTCTGCATCACCTCCGTTTCCAGCATTTTATGGGCCAGGAGGACCATGTTTTTGAAGGCTTTGGCCTTGGAAATGCCGTGGCCGATGATCACCGGTTTGGCGATGCCCAGCACGGGGGTGCCGCCGTAGTTCTCAAAATTGAAGCGGTCGAAGTAGTCGTGGTGGATCTCTTTGCGGCGGGTGAGCTCGAACAGCGACTCGGACAGTTTGAGGATAATGTTGCCGGTAAAGCCGTCGCAGACCATTACGTCGGCCTTGCCGAGAAACAGGTCGCGGCCTTCGACGTTGCCCACGAAGTTCAGCGACTTGTTGGCCTTGAGCAGGGGATAGGTGGCTTGGGCCAGGAGGTTGCCCTTTCCTTCCTCTTCCCCGATATTGAGCAGGGCCACTTTGGGCCGGTCAATCCCCAGGATGTGCTGGGCGTACACGCTGCCCATGACGGCAAACTGGTTCAGTTGCTCGGGCTTGCAATCCGAATTCAGGCCCACGTCGAGCAGCAGCCCGGTGGATCCGTCTTCTTTGGGAACGAGGGTGGAGATGGTGGGGCGGAGCACGCCTTCGATGGGTTTGAGGCTGTACAGCGAACCTACCAGCATCGCCCCGGTATTGCCGGCGCTGATGAAGGCGTCGAGCTTGCCGGTGGCCAGGAGGTAAAACCCGATGGCGATGGAAGATTTTTGTTTTTCTTTCAGGGCTTTGGTGGGGTGTTCGTGCATATCGATCACCTGGGGAGCGTGCACCAGGGTATAGGCGTTCGGGGGCAGGGGGATTTCAGCCAGTACGGAAGCGGCTTTTTTCTCGTCCCCGATAAGGGTGAGGCGGGCCGGTTGGGTGGATTCGGAAAAATACTGTTGAATACCTTTAATGGCTTCCAGGGGGGCAAAGTCGCCGCCCATGATATCGATTCCTATGTGCATTGGTACCCTGTAAAATAAAAAATCCAAAGCCTGATTGGGAAATCAGGCTCCGGATGTAGCTCGAAAGAATGTTTACTTTTTAAAAGCAGGCGCGTTCTCGGCAACCACTTGTCCTTTGTAATACAGCTTGCCTTCGCTCACGTGAGCGCGGTGGCGAACGTGTATTTCACCGGTTGTGGTATCGGTTGACAGCGTAGCAGCTACAGCTTTGTAGTGGGTTCTGCGCTTTGCACTTCTTTGCTGAGAATGTCTGCGTTTGGGATTTGGCATAACTCAATAATTTACTTTCTGTTTCTAACTTCTGATTACTCAGATTAAATGGATATACTGTTTACTGGATTTGGATTTCCTTGTTGTTTGGTTTCCGCCCGGGGGCGTAGACCGTTGTTACCGTTGGAACTTTCTGACTATTCGCCGTCCAAGTCTTTAAACTTTTTCAGGTCTTTCCAGATCGGGTTTTCGTGTTCTTCTCCGGATGATTTCATGTTGTTCAGCAGGTCCCGGGCTTCCGGGTTGCAGTGCGGACCGTCCATATTTTCATATTCGCAGGTCTTTTGCATCGGAAGGCTCAGGTTGATGAACTCGTAAAGCCAGCCTTTGATCTCCAGGTGGCTTTCGCCCCTGGAAATGTAATGAACGTCCGGGTCTTCTTCCTGGGCATTCATTTCATCCGGGTTGTCGACCATTTTCACCGTAACCACGAACTCGTCAAATAATTGCAAGGGCAGGTTACTGTTGCAGCGGTCGCAGGTCACTTCCACCTGTCCACCCGTGCTGAACCGCAGGAGCATAAAGCTCGACGAGCTTTTTTCCAGCACTACGGTCACCTGGGCATGGACATTCCGGAAGTCCTGTTCCTGGAAGTCTTCAAAGAACGAATCATCGATCTGATAATCAAATTGGTGCGTTCCGGGCTTTAAACCTACAAAGGCAATCTCGTATTCCCGGCGGTTACTCATGACCAAAAAAATTTCAGGTGTGCAAAGGTAACGACTTTGAATGGAAATCGGTTGGCATAAATACAATATTTTAACGAAATTGCGCTTGACCTTATGATTCGAAGCATTTTACGCGATAAAATTCTGGTGGCCCTGCTGTCGGTAGCCGCCCTGATCAAGCTCCTCTCCCTCAATGCCGGCTGGGTGGAGCGGTACTACACCTATGGGTTTTACCCCAAGGTGGCAGCCGTGCTGCGCCTGGTCTTTGGCTGGGTGCCGGTGAGCGTGGGCGACCTGCTGTACGGCGCCGCCTTTTTTTACCTGGTGGCCAAGGCCGGCAAACTAATCGGCATCCTCGGCCGCCGGCAGGTAAAGGAGTACCTGTCGCTGGTGCTGCTGAAAAAGTTCCTGCGCCTGGTGACGGGCATCTACCTGGTATTCAACATCTTCTGGGGGCTGAACTACAACCGGCAGGGCGTGGCCCGGCAGCTGGGGCTGCAGGTGGCCCCCTACAGTGTGCAGGACCTCGATACCCTCACCACCGTGCTGCTGCAGCGGCTCAATGCCTGTGCGGCCCGGGTGAACCCGGGAGAGCGGTCCGAACTGGAAAGCAACCGGCTGCTGTTCGAAGGCGGCATGGCGGCCTTCCGCGAAGCCGAGAAGGAGCTGCCCTTCCTGGCCCTGCGGCACCCTTCCATCAAGCCGTCGGTGTTCAGCAGCATTGGCCATTTCTTCGGTTTTACCGGCTACTACAATCCCTTTACCGGCGAGGCGCAGATCAAAACCTCCATCCCGGCCTTTATCAAGCCCTTCGTGGTGACCCACGAGATCGGCCACCAGCTGGGCTACGCCAAGGAGAACGAGGCCAACTTCGCGGCCTACCTGGCCTGCCGCCGGTCTGCCAGCGCCGAATTCCGCTACTCGGTCTATTACGAGCTGTACCGCTACGCCATCGGCGAAATGAACCGCCGCGATACCCTTCGGGCACAAGGCTACCTGCGCCACCTGCACCCGCAGGTGGTGGCGGACAACCTGGCCCTGATCAACTACTTCCTGCAAACCGACAACGCCATGGAGCCCGTGGTCTCGTCGCTGTACGACGAGTTCCTGCGCTGGAACAGCCAGCCCAAGGGCAAAATGACCTACAACGAGGTGATCTCCTGGCTGATCGCCTACGGCAAAAAGTACGGGATGCAGTCCATTTAAAGGGAACTCAGGAACTTATGGATGTAGGCAAAGGCTGCCGGGCGGGCCTCAACCCAGCTCAAGCTGGCGCAGCAGGTCGGAGCGGACGCAGCCGTTGTATTTTTTGACCTCGTTACGGAACTTATCCAGGTACACCTCCACATAAAAGTCGTCAATCTGGTACAGGACCACTTTATAGCCGTGGGTGATACTCTCGGTCACATAGTTTCCTTTTAAGAACACAGCCTCATCTTTCCCAACTTCGCTGAGGCAAACAAAATCCCGAAGCTTCATAACAATCGTACGTTAAAACAGGTTAGACAAATTGATTTGAGACAGGTAGGGGGTAAGGGATTCGGTAGAGGTAAAGCTTTTGATCCAGACTATGGAATGATCGCTTTTCTGGGTAAATACTTCGATGTAAAAACCGTCGAGCTGGTAGAGCATTATGGTAAAATAATCGGTTTTCCGTTCCGAAAGGAAGACCGCCCGTTTCAGGACAGTTTCTTTTTGCCCTTCCTGGCTAAGAGCATGAAAATGATTAAGATCCATAACGGCAATTTTTTTACGAACCGGGAAACGACACAAACAAAATGCCATTCGGCAGTTGCTGTGAATAATTTTCATACATGAGGAAAAAACCGCAGAACTGCCGGAAAACCAGTGGAAAGGCCCCAGCGGGGCGGGGAAATTGTGGATTTTTGGCACCCAACCCCATCTTTTTGTGGTCTGGCACAAAATATTTATTCCTGTCATCTGAGCACGCTGGAAAGGAATTGGTTCATTGGTTCATTGGGGTATTGGGAGGAGAAACGTCCTGAAATGTAAAAAGGACACGGAAAATGCTTCCATGCCCTTTTCTTTTATTATTTATAGGAGGGTTTTCCTAATTCCTAATGAACCAATTCCCTAAAACTTGTTTTTCCACATCATGCTTTCCACCGGCCGGTTGGGCTGGCCGCTGTATTTGGCGCCTTGTTTCTGGTTGTATTTCACTTCGATCTCGCCTTCCACCGGGAAGTAGATGAGCTGTCCCACCGGCATGCCGGCATAGACCCGGACGGGCTGCTTGACCGAAATTTCCAGGGTCCAGTTGCCGCAAAAGCCCACGTCGCCCTTGCCGGCGGTGGCGTGGATGTCGATGCCCAGGCGGCCGGTGCTGCTTTTTCCTTCCAGGAAGGGCACATGGGCATGGGTTTCGGTATATTCCATCGTTACGCCGAGGTAAAAAATATGGGGCTGCAGCACAATGCCCTCCTCGGGGATCTCAAAATACTCGATCTGATTGTGTTTCCGGGCGTCGAGGGTAGTATCCACGTAGGTGGCCAGCGTCTTTCCCAGGTGCACGTCGTAGCTGTTGCTGCCCAGGCAGTCGCGGTGGTAGGGTTGGATAACAATGGTGCCCTGGGCCATTTCTTCCAGGATACGCTTATCGGAAAGAATCATGAATATTTGACTTTTGAGGATTAATGCTCCAATTTTGGAAGCGGCAAAGTAATTGCAAAATTTGATATGCCTATTTATTTTCAAAAGGATATTACCGAAGATACAAAGCTGGGGATCTGGAGGATAGAAGAGGAAGAAGCGTTTTTCCGCCTCAAGGTGCTGCCCCAGCGCAACGTTTCGCACCCGCACAAAAACCTCCAGCACCTGGCCGGTCGCTACCTGCTGAAGCACCTGTTCCCCGAGTTCCCGGTTTCCCTCATCCTGGTGGCCGATACCCGGAAGCCCTACCTGCAGGACGAAGCCTATCACTTTTCCATTTCGCATTGCAGCGACTATGCCGCCGCCATCGTCAGTAAAACCCAAAGGGTGGGGGTGGATATCGAGGTGCCCTCGGTAAAGGTGGAGCGGATCCGGCACAAGTTCCTGGGTGTGGACGAGCCGGCGGCCGTGGAATGGATCCAGGGCAATGGCCAGTGGGCCACCGTCCAGGGGCTGGACGCTGTTTTGGAAACGCCGGCAGCGGCCACGGTTTCGTCCTCGGCCCTGCTGACCCTGCTGTGGAGTTGCAAGGAAGCCGTATTTAAATGGTATGGGGTAGGGGAGGTAGACTTCCGCCAGCACATCTGCGTGCAGCGGGTACGCCAGATCTCGGAAACCGTCTGGGAAACGGAGGTGCTTTTCCGCAAAGGCCGCCCCGTCCCGCTGACCCTTCATTCCTATTTCTTCCCCGATGCAGTGATCAGTTTTGTGGTGACCGAAGGCGCGGGGAGCGGATTGATGGGTTAATTTGGGTATTGGTTAATTGGGAGGGCTACTTTTCTAAATAAAAAAGGGCATGGGTTCTTCACCCATGCCCTTTTAATTTTATTGATCCATAGGAGGGTTCCTCCTAATATCCCAATTAACCAATTAACCAATCCCCTAATTATCCAATTCCACGGCTTCTCCTTCTTCCAGCAGGGGGATCTCGCCGATGGAGGCGCCGGCGATGCCTTTGATGGAGCCGTACAGGCCGGAGGTGCTGAGGAGGACCTTTTCCAGTTGCTTTTCCCGCTCTTTCCACATCTTTTCCATCAGGATGCGTTCCTTGGTGATGTTGTTTTTCAGCGACAGGAAGCCTTCGACAATGGTTTCGATCTGCTGGCGGAATTCCGTGCCGGTCAGGTAGGTGTACAGCATCTGCATTTTCTCGCCCTTGTTCTCTTCGGCCTTTTGGGTTTCGGCGATGCGGATGATGGTATGCCGCAGGGCGTTGGTGAGGGCCACCACCTCGGCGAAGGAGCAGATCCAGACGCCGTCGCGTTCGCCAAAGCAGGTCATGTCCTTGGGGTAGGCCTGGGTCACCAGGATGGCGACGTCGGCCTGCTTGTTGCGCATGTCAGTTTTGAGCTTGTCGATCCAGGCGTTGTTGAAGGCCTTGGTACGCTTGCTTTCGAAGATGATGCGGCCGCAGTCGGCGCCCAGTTTATTTCGGACGGTCTGCATGCAGTCGGCTCCTTCCACGCCCTTGCCCACTTCTTCCACCGTATCGTAGGGGAAGTGGTCGCGGAGGTATTCTTCCAGCAGCAGTTCCTGGGCTTCGCCCTGCAGCTGCATGGAGCCCTGTTCGGCCCGGCGCTTCATTTCGTCGGCCAGGCGGCGCTGGTCTTCCAGTTGTTTTTCCAGCTCGCGGAGCTTCAGCTGGTATTCGGTTTCCTTGACGTGGTTGCGGTCGGTTTCCTCCTTGCGGATCTGCTGGGCCAGCTGGGCCCTTTCCTCCAGCAGCTTTTTCTGCAGCAGGATCTCCAGCTCCTGTTCTTTATTTTTTAGTTCCTGTTCTTTCTTCAAAAATTCGAACTCTTTTTCCCGGGCGGCTTTGAGGCGCTCTTCGTTTTCCGAAATATTTTGTTTCAGCAGGCGCAGCTGGTTTTCGTAATCGGTGGCGATGGTGCGGCGCAGTTGCTGGTTGATTTCGGTTTCGAGCTTTTGTTTTTCCTGCAGCAGCTTTTGCTGAAACAGTTCGTTTTCCCGTTTCCGCTTTTCCTCGAAGAGCTTCTGGTCATCCAGCAGCTTTTTCTTTTCGGCGTTGATCTGGCCGTAAGCCTGCTGCATCTGCTGTTCGTATTGCTGGCGGATCTTTTGCTCGGCATCGGCCGACAATACATGTTCCACATCGATCAGGGTGGCACAACCGGGGCATTTGATATGGGTAGGCATTCCGAAAAGTTTCTACAAAGTAACACCTCTTCCTAAATCCTTTAGCAAACTGTGGATAAGTTGGCGGGAGGGGCGCAGTGGGTCATGAATAATACAGAAGGTAAAATATAGGATAAGGAGGAAGGCCGTGGCGGATGGAAAAATGCGAAAATGTGGATAACTTAATTGGCACATAAAACCCTACACCTATGCGTCAGAATGTTACCCAATCAGCGACAGTTGCGGTGCTGGCGGCTGTTGTCGGAACGCTTTCTTTTTGCACTTCCGGCCACTCGGACAAGCCCGCCCCCGGCGGCGGGGGCGGCGGCCCGGTAACGGAGGTGGACCCGGTGCAGCGGGGCGGCTATATCGTGGCCACCAGCGGCTGCCACGACTGCCATTCGCCCAAGGTCATGACCCCCAAAGGGCCGGTCCCGGACACCAGCCGGCTGCTGTCGGGCCACCCGGCGGGCAGCACCCTGCCGCCCATGGATCCGAAGGCCACCCGGCCGGGCAACTGGGTGCTGATGGCGCCCGACATCACCGCCTTCGTGGGCCCCTGGGGCGGTTCCTTCGCCGCCAACCTCACCTCCGACTCGGCCACCGGCATCGGGGCCTGGACCCTGGAGAACTTTGTAAATGCCATGAAAACGGGCAAGCATATGGGCCATCCGGGCGGACGCGATATTCTGCCGCCCATGCCCTGGCCGCAACTGGCCCGGATGACGGATGAGGATCTCCGGGCGGTTTTCGCCTACCTGAAATCCCTGCCCCCGGTCCATAACCGGGTACCCCAGCCGGTGGCTCCCGGCGATGTGGGCAAGAAATAAAGGGGAGAAGCGGCTACAGGCTTTTCAGGGGGCCGGCGCCAGTGATTTGACCTATTTTAAGGAAAAACCATAAAATCAAATTACGGCATCCTTCCAATTGCTGAGCTTGTAGCGCTTTGTATTTTTGCGCTGCCAATGGATTGGAGTCCGGCAGTTGCCACCATAGGAAAAGAAGCTGCTGCTTCTATAGTGTATCCGGTCCCGTGAAAAGCCAGTAAAATAATCCAATGATTCTGTGGAGGCCTGAAAGGTTGTTGTCCAAGATCCCATGTTTTGAAAACCGTTTTCCTGTCCGGTATCCGAAGAACCCTCCAATCCTTGAAAAATTTCAGGTGCCTGAACCCGTTGAAACCGACAAAAGAAAAATACCAGAGCACCTCCAAAATTTTTGTCCCTTCCGCCCGGCGGAGGGGATTTTTTTTGCGGTAAAGGGAAAACGGCGGTTTTACGGTGCCGTACAAACGAAAAGGAAGGGGAGGCTGGACGGATCCAAAACGAAAAGCCCTGCAGTTTAAACTACAGGGCTTTTAGTCGTCGTGCCCAAGACTGGATTCGAACCAGCACCCCCTTTACGGGGACTACCACCTCAAAGTAGCGTGTCTACCAATTTCACCACCTGGGCATCGTTGCGGGTTGCAAATGTAGGGGATTATTTTTTCAAAACAATACGAAATGTTGTTCCTTTTCCAATTTCTGAATTTTTTACGGAAATATCTCCCTTGTGGTATTGTTCGATGATCCGCCGGGAGAGGCTCAAACCCAGGCCCCATCCGCGTTTCTTGGTGGTAAAGCCCGGGTGGAACACCCTGGAAATATTTTGCTTGCTGATGCCCTTGCCGGTATCGCTGATGTCGATGACCACCTCTTTTTCCCCGTTGACGATGTCCAGGGTGATGGCGCCTTTGCCATCCATGGCGTCGAGGGCGTTTTTGAGCAGGTTCTCGATGACCCAGTCGAACAGGGGACCCGAGATCAGTACCGGCAGGTGGGTGAGCCCATGGGTGTTCATCGTAAAGGACACCTTGCCCGGCGCCCGCTTGCGGATATATTCCACCATGTCCTCCACCTGGCGGATGATGTTGCGTTCCTCCAGCTGCGGCTTGCTGCCGATCTTGCCGAACCGGTCCGATACCAGGCGCAGGCGGGTGACGTCCTTTTCCAGCTCGGGCACGTACTTTTCCACGCCGGGGGTTTCTTTAAGGATTTCGATCCAGCCCTCCAGCGATGAGACCGGCGTGCCCAGCTGGTGGGCGGTTTCCTTGGCCATGCCGGCCCATACCTGGTTCTGGGTGGAGCGGTAGCTGCTGCGCAGCATCACCAGGGTGACGGTAATAAAGAGGCCCACGATCAGCAGTTGTGCCAGCGGGTAGTAACGCACTTCCTGCAGCAGCAGCGATTCGCCGAAATAATAGCGGTTGCTCTGGCCGGGGTTGAGCGGGTCGTTCCATTCGATAGGGGGGTGGGCCGAGCGGAAGGAGCGCAGCTTTTTTTGCAGGTAGGTGTTCTGGTTCGGCACTTCCTGGCGGTCGCCTTTGGGCCAGCCGGCGAGCACCTGGGCCGAGTCGAGGTTGGTCCAGTTGGTCACGCTGTCCTTTTCGTCGGTTTCGATGATGGGGATATCGGTGCCCTTAATAATTAATAGGTGCAGGCGGGTATCCACGGTGGCCGGGTTCAGCAGCGATTTGGAGGCCTCCACCCATTCTTCCACTTTTTGTTTTTCATCTCTTTCGATTTTTTTGGCCAGGTAGGAAGAGTACCAGACAGTGCCGCTGACGATCAGGATGGCGACCACAGACAGCAGCACCCGCCAGTCAAGGAATTGACGAAACATGATCCGAAAATAACGAGTATCGCACCGCTTCACTTACTTTTGAAAAAATTATTTATTCCGTTGACGCGTTTCCCATCGCTTGCCATTGTGATCTTAAACTGGAATGGCAAACATTATTTAGAGCAATTTCTGCCTTCGGTCCTGTTGTCGGGCTATCCCAACCTTCGCGTAATTGTGGCCGACAACGCCTCCACCGACCATTCGGTGGCCTTTTTAAAGGAGCGGTTTCCGCAGGTGGAAATTATTTCGCTCACCCGCAACTTCGGTTTTGCCAAAGGCTACAATGAGGCGCTCCAGGAAGTGTCCGCCGATTATTATATGTTGCTGAACTCGGATGTGGAAGTAACGCCCGGCTGGCTGGAGCCGATGGTGGAGCTGCTGGAGAGCGATGAAAGCTACGCGGCCTGCCAGCCCAAAATCCGGTCGTACCATCATAAAAAGCTGTTTGAATACGCCGGGGCTGGCGGCGGCTGGCTGGATGCCTACGGTTATCCCTTTGCCCGGGGCCGGGTGTTTGACGTGTGCGAGGAAGACCATGGCCAGTACGATACCACCACCGAAGTGTTCTGGGCCAGCGGCGCCTCCCTGCTGATCCGGAGTGCCGTTTTCCACGAGCTGAAAGGGTTTGACGAATACTTTTTTGCCCACCAGGAGGAGATCGACCTGTGCTGGCGGGTGCAGCTGTCGGGGCGGAAGCTGTTTTGCTGTCCCCGGTCGGTGGTGTACCATGTGGGCGGGGGCACGCTGCCCCGGGGCAATTCCCGCAAAACCTACCTGAATTTCCGCAACAACCAGATCATGCTGGCCAAGAACCTGCCGTGGAGCGAGAAGTGGTGGAAGATCCCGTTCCGCATCCTGCTGGATGATGTGTCGGCGCTGAAGGGGCTGCTGTCCGGCGACGGCGGTTATTTCTTTGCCATCGTCAATGCCCACCTGGCCTTTCTCTATTGGTTTGTGTTCCACCGCACCCGTCAGAAAAGAACGCTGCCGCGGCGCCGCACGTCACAGTTGCAGGGCGTGTACCACGGCAACATCGCCTGGAAGCATTTTGCAAAGAAGAAAACGAAGTTCTCCGAGATCGTGGCAGCGGAGGAGAGCCGGTAAGCGGCCAGGTGACTTACAGACTCCTGTTTTCCACCTCGAATAATGTGCATAAAGTTTTTTTTGAAAAACTTTGTTATTTCGGTTCAACGCCTATTTTTGCACCACAAATCGGACGCATGGAATATCAACCAGATTACAAACAGGAATATCGGGAAGAACTGGAGAAAGTACAGGACAGAGACTTTACACATAGCTGGGTTTCTTCTTCTGCCTTCATCTTCTACCTGAGTGTGTTTTGCCTGCTGTCGTTTGCTTTGGGTGCTTGCTACCACCTGTATACCGAAAGGTATGAAGGCAAACCGGATGTAGCCGTTCCTGAAAGCACTTACTACACTCCGAAGTATAAGTAAGAGTAGAAAAGCTAAAAAAAATTTTGCCGGAATATAAAAGTCACTTACCTTTGCACCCCGGTCAAAAATAAGACATCAAAAAGTAGTTCTTTAATTGCGGAAGTAGCTCAGCTGGTAGAGCGCAACCTTGCCAAGGTTGAGGTCGCGGGTTCGAATCTCGTCTTCCGCTCAGATTGATTTCCTTCGGGAAAGCCTTCTGTAGCCTTTAGAAAGTAAGTTCGCTTTCTTTTCGTTTGGGTTATTTTAGGTACACCAGGTTTTAGTATGCGGAAGTAGCTCAGCTGGTAGAGCGCAACCTTGCCAAGGTTGAGGTCGCGGGTTCGAATCTCGTCTTCCGCTCTAAGGTTTCTGAAAAGGAGCCCCTTTAGTTTGTTCTTTTTACGCGGAAGTAGCTCAGCTGGTAGAGCGCAACCTTGCCAAGGTTGAGGTCGCGGGTTCGAATCTCGTCTTCCGCTCAGAAAATTTCTCCCCCGTGGAGAAATTTTTTTGTTGGCGCCCTGGTGGTGGAACTGGTAGACACGCAGGACTTAGTTCTTTAATGTTATTGCGACATTAGAAATTTGAGTGCTCCCGTAGAAATGCGGGAAGTAGAACCGCTTAAATTCGGGGAAACCTTTCCTAGGAATGGCAATCCCGAGCCAAGCCTTTCTCCGGAAAGGAAGGTGTAGAGACTTGACAGGCGGCACCTACATTCAAGCGAGCTTGGATATGGTGAAGAGAAAGTCCAGACCACAAATTCGCTGCAAAGCGAAGCAACGAAAGTTGTAGTAGGTACGAAAATCCTGTTCGCCGCAACGCGAGTGCGGGTTCGATTCCCGCCTGGGGCACATGGTAAAGTTCCCATGGAATTTTGAAAAAGGCTGTTCAGAAATGAGCAGCCTTTTTTGTTTTCCGCCAGTGTCTTTTCGGATGTAAATCGCTTCTTTTATTTGATCCGAAGTGAATGGACAGAGTGGAAGGAAAATGCAAGTGACCGGATTTTCTTATGATCATGATTCGAATCCAATCCGGATCATTTTAATGTACCAAGCAGATTCGAACGGGTAAGGCTGTTTGACGGATAAAGGTTACACGTTCTATTTTCTTTCAATTTTTTTAATGATATTTTGAACGTATAAATTTCCGCTTTCTGGCAAGGCATTTTCTGCAGCGGCTGCCTGTTTCCTTGAATCATTAAGTTCCATTTTTCCTTCCTTTTCCTGCAGGCAGGCGTCCCCTTTTTAGTATGTTCGTGGGGTTACGTAACCCGACCGTAGCGTTTCCCTTAGCTTTTTTTTTATGACTCATGCCCATGACCTGCATATTGCCGAAGACATACTGCCCCTGTTCGACCACACGCTGAACGACCATTCAAAAAAAATCCTGGCAACTATATTACGGGAACCTCTAACCGCAGTTTCCGAGATCCTTGAACGGCAGCAGGTCCTGAAGGAATTGATCGCCCAGCACGGGATTTTTGAAAACTACTCTTATTCCCGAACAGAGCTGGGGGAGGTGCATTTTTTCCTGGCGCATGGCTTTCCCCTGGACAGGCTCGCCGGCAAACGCCTGAAGTGGCGGCTGCTGCTGTCACCGGCGCTGCGCTACCGGCAGCGGGCGCAACTGGTACAGGTAGTATTACTGCTTCACCGACTGTACAACTTTTACTTTTCCCGCCTGGCGGCCGACGCCTTCCCCAAACCCTTCCGCCAGCAGCTGAAGGAGATCTACGCCTTCCTGTCGCAGCTGCACCTGCCCCATTACGAAGGACGGGTACGCGAACAGCGCTTTTCCATAAAGGATATGGTGGCCCTGACCGGCCTGTTTCACCCGCTGCTAAAAAGCCCGGTGCGCAACAGCATTCACCCGGAAGCCAATGTCGTGCTGCTGACGGGAGCCAACATGTCGGGCAAGTCTACGTTCCTGAAGGCGGTGGGACTTTGCGTGTACCTGGCGCATGCCGGGCTGGGCGTGCCCGCGGAAGCCTGTGTGCTGCCGTTCTTTGACCACCTGTCGGTTTCCATCGACCTGCGCGACGACCTGCAAAGCGGCTACAGCCATTTTATGAGCGAACTGGTACAGGTGAAAAGGGTGGTGGAGGCGGCCGGTGCGGGCCGGTGCTTTGCCATCTTCGACGAGCTCTTCCGCGGTACCAGCCTGGAGGATGCCCTGGACATCAGCGCCGCCACCCTGCGGGGACTGACGCAATTCCAAAACTCCGTTTTTTTCGTGTCTACGCACTTGCAGCCCTTGAAGGAGCTGCCGGAAGTGCAGGCGGGCGCCGTGGCCTGTTACCATTTCGGATGCGAGCTGGAAGGGAAGACACCGGTTTTTTCCTACCGGCTGCTGCCGGGCTGGTCGAACATGAAGGTGGGCCGCCTGCTGTTCGAGCGGGAAGGCCTGGACCGGCTGCTGCAACCGGGGCGACCCGTATAGGGCCCCCTCGCTTAGTCGGACGGAGGCAGGTGTTTGTTGATAAATTCGATCAGCTCGGAGGAGCGGTGGAGGTTCAGCTTTTTGAGGATGTTGTAGCGGTGCACTTCCACGGTCTTTACCGACAGGTGGAGGCTTTCCGCGATCTCTTTGGAAGAGTTGCCCTTGCGGATGAATTCGATGATCTCCAGCTCCCGCTGCGTCAGGGAGTCCAGGCCCGTCTGCTCGCTGCCGCCCCCGCTGATCATGCGTTCGGACAGCAGGTTCTTGATCTCTTCGCAAATGTACTTGCGGCCGCTGTGGATCTCTTCGATGGCTTTGAACATTTCCGGGCGGGTAGAGTTCTTGGTCACATACCCCATGGCCCCGGCCTGGATCATCTTGCGCACATAGGCCACCTGCGAATGTACCGATACGCCCAGCACCCGGGTGGCGGGCACCAGCTTGCGGATCAGGCGGGTGGCCTCGATGCCGTTGATGCCCGGGAGGTTGATGTCCATGATCACCACGTCGGGCTGTAACTCCTGTACCAGCTCCACAGCCTCTTCACCGCTGCCGCACTCCCCCACAACATTAAAGCGGGAATCGGAATTCAATATATAGCTCCATGTTTCCCGGACCAGTGTATGGTCGTCGGTAATCAGAATGGTAATCGATTTCATTAAGCAAGATTTGAAAAGACCTGTAAAAGGAAAGCAGCGTGCTGCCAGGAAAATGCCTGCTGTTGCTTCTCGGTTTCCCGGCCGTTCTCTGCTGCCTGCGCAGGCCTACCAAAAGTGCCCGGGCTGTTGCCCGCCTGCCGTGGGCAGGAGCTATGGACCTTGCTTTGTTCTGGGAACAATTCAGGTCCCTCCTTTGTTCGGAAAAAACACCGGAAATCGGAAGTTCAGGGGCGCATCAGGGAGGGTGAGGGATTGGAGGACGATTCACTCATCACCTGGGCCGGGTCTTCCGGTTGCCGCGCAGCTTCATCCGTACGTTTTCGGGCCGGGTAAAAAGCCGGTCCTGTCGGTGCCGGCTCCCTCCATTGTCCTTAAGGTCAGGTGGCTCTTCTATTGGTATCGGTTACGGGAACTTTTGTTTTGCCCCCGGCGCATAGCCCGGCAAAGGACGGCCATTTACATCGGTGGAAAAATAGAGTATACTTTAAACTCTTTGTCGTTTATTACTAAGTAGCTGTGTAGTAAAAACTCTACAATAACTAGGGGAAAATGCAGGGGTATCTCTGGCTCCAGGGAAGGGCAGAGATTTCGGATTTCGGATGTCATCTTGCCTTGGGCGAGATTGAAAGGAGATAGGGTTTATGTAGGAGAAAGCCCCCGAAATTCGGGGGCGATTGTTGCGTTTATTGCAGCATTTAGCGGCGGTCTTAAGTGAAACACCCATTCAACTATCAAGGGTCCCGACATCCGAAATCTCCTCAGATCAGATGGTTTTCCAGGGCGTACCGGGTCAGTTCGGCATTGGCCTTCATGTTCATTTTGGTCAGTACCCGTGCCCGGTAGGTGCTGATGGTGGTGGCGCTCAGGGCCAGCAGTTCAGCGATCTCCGACACGGCCTTGCCTTCGGCCAGCAGCTTGAACACCGACAGCTCGCGGTCGGACAGCTGTTCGTGCGGCGGTTTCTGGTTTTCGCGGTCCAGCTCTTCCGCCAGCTTTTCGGCCATGGAGGAGGAAATGTATTTGCGGCCCTGCAGCACCCGCTGCACGGCCTTTACCAGTTCTTCGGTGGCGACATCCTTGTTGAGGTAACCGGCCGCCCCCGCCCGCAACGACCGGACGGCATACTGCTCTTCGGGGTGGATGCTCAGGATCAGTACCGGCAGCCGGGGACGGTGCTGCTTTACCTGCTTCACCACCTCCAGGCCGTTGCGGCCCGGCATGGAAAGGTCGCAGATCAGCACGTCGAACTCCTGCTGGATGATCTTTTTGAGAGCGGCTTCCGCATCGGTAGCCTCGGCAAACTCCGCCGAGGGGTATTCTTCCGACAGGATCTGTTTCAGGCCCCGGCGAATAATGGCATGGTCATCAGCGATTAATATCCTTAACATAAACTATGAGTGCAAAGGAACGGAAATTAATAAGGTGGTGCCTTTGCCGGGTTCGCTATTTATTTCCAGGGCGCCGCCCAGGGCATAAGTGCGCTCCTGGATGCCCAGTAGGCCGAAGGTTTTTTTCTCCCGGGCGCCGGGATCCAGGCCGATGCCGTCGTCGCTGACCTCCAGTTCCAGGCGATTCCCCACCAACTGGAGCGTGCTGCTGACGGTGCGGGCCCGGGAGTGACGCAGGGCATTGGTCAGGGCTTCCTGGTAAATGCGGAACAGGCCGGTTTTGACGGAGGCGGCCAGCTCGGGTTCCGGCATGTCGCAGCAGAAATTCACGATGATCTCGGAGCGCCTGGCCACTTCCTGGCTGAGCCATTCCAGGGCGGCCACCAGCCCCAGGTCGTCCAGGATGCTCGGCCGCAATTCGGAAGCGATGCGCCGCACGGACTTAATGGTATCGTCGATCAGCGACAGGATATCGGTGATGCGGTTGCGGGCGGTAAAGTCGCCGGGGGGCAACCGTTTGTTCAGCCAGTGCACTTCCATCTTCAGGCCGGTAAGCTGCTGTCCCAGCTCGTCGTGGATCTCGCGGGCGATGTTGATGCGCTCTTCTTCGCGGATATTCTGAAGGTGGTTGGAAAGGGTATGCAGCTCTTCGTTGATCTGCTGCATGTCGCGCTCCAGTCCCCGCTTTTCGGTAATGTCGTTGGCCAGCGCCAGGCGGGCGGGCCTCTTTTCATAAAAGGTGTCGTGCCCGACCATTTCCACCTCCAGGGTGCTGCCGTTTTTCCTGCGGTGCTGCTCGATGCCCCGGTGGTCCAGCAGCCGGCCCGTAGCCACCAGCAAGCTGCCGGCCGCATTGCCGGAGCCGGTTGCGGGCAGCAGGCGCTCGGCCTTCATGGCCAGGAACTCCTGGCGGGTATAGCCGTAATGCCGGATGGCCGCTTCGTTCACGGCCAGGAACTGGTGGGATTCCTGGTCCACCACCCAGGCCGGCAGGGGCAGGGAATGGAACAGCTGGCGGTATTGCTCTTCCCGCTCCCGCAGGGCCTGTTCGGTCCTTTTGCGCTCGCCGATATCGGTGACCATCGCCAGCGCTCCCTTGTACTGGTAGTTCTCGATCATGGGGTTGGTGCTGATCAGCGTCCAGACCGGGCCGCCCTGCTTGCTGCGCAGGGTAAACTCGTGGTGCTCCGATAAGCCGCGGCGGCGGCGGTCCAGGGCTTCCTTCGCCTGCAGCCGTTCCTCCGGCTGTACAAAATCGTACACGGGTCTGCCGATCATCTCCTCCGGCCTATACCCCAGCATGGCGGCCATTTTTGAGTTCACAAACGTGGTCATATCCTCCTCGTTCACCATCCAGATGCCCTCCTGGGCGGCTTCCACGATGCGGCGGTACTTCGTCTCGCTGGCGTGCAGGTCCAGCAACGCCTGCTTTTGCCCCGTAATGTCGCGGAAATAAATGGTCAGCCCCTCTTCCGAAGGGTAAATATGGTCCTCGAACCATTTTTGGTGAAAGGGGGAGAAGATCTCCAGGCAGATGTATTGCTGCGTTTGCAGGGAGCGCTGCAGGCTATTGTAGAATTCTCCGCCCACCAGGTGCGGGTATTCCTTCCAGATGTTTTTTTCCACCAGCTGGCCGGGTTCGGGGCGGTCAAAAACCTCCGTTCCCTTCTGGTTCAGGTAAGTAAAACACCAGTCTTTATCCAGGGCCACGAAACCGTCAGAGATCCGGTTCAGGATATGGCGGAGCGCCGCCGCCGGTTCGCTGCCCTGCGGGAACAATCCCTCTGTGAACAGTTTCATTGTTTTTTCATTGATGTTGGGACGAACTGAATTTCCACCACAAAGATACGTAGCACGGGGAGCAGCGAGGAGCGTCCCTATCCAAAAGACGCGGACGCCTGACTTTTCTCGTCTTTTAAGGCCCTCCAGGTCATAAATTCCGCCGGCTGCGGTTGGTAGTTTTAGTCTATGGAAACAACAAACCCTACCACTACACGCAGCCAGCGCCTGGCTCTTCTTTGCCGGGAGCAGTCCGAGGATATTTTATTTGCCGGGACGATCCGGCAGGAAGTGAAAAACGGGACGCCTCCTTTCCGCATCGCCGCTTATGTCAACTGGTTCTGGAATGTCCGGTTGCAACCGCATTTTCTTTCCGAAGAACACGAGATCAGCACCGTTCTGCCGGCAGGGCATTCCCTGGTGGAAAAGCTGCACGAAGACCACGAAGCCATTGCCGACCTGGTCCTCTCCCTGTCCCAGCGTCCGGCCACCGCCTCCCTGCTGCGGCTGGCCCGCGTGGTGGAATGCCATGCGCAGTTTGAAGAGGACTACCTGTTCCGCGTAATAGGACAGGCCTGACATATTGAGTTTCCGAGTTTACGGGTTTACAAGTTTACGAGTTCCTGACGGGCGCAAGCAACTCGTAAACTTGTAAACCCGTAAACTCGGAAACGTTACCACCGCGCCACCAGCTTCAGGTTGATCAGCCGGGGCGTAAGGCGGTTGGGCATGGCGAAGGTGTTGTTCGCAAAATCCTTGATCAATAAATACGAGATGGTATTGGGCCGGTCGATGAGGTTGAAGACCTCGAGGCTGGCCCAAATATTTTCAAAACTGCGGAAGGGGCTGTGGCTGCGGCGCTCCGCCTTTTCGCCCGACAGCAGCAGGGCGCTGAAGCCGAGGTCGACCCGGATGTAGGGGTCGATGGTCAGGGCATTGCGGAAGCGCACGCTTCCCGGGATGTTGTACGGCAGGTTTGTTCCGTAGATCGTGCTCAGGTACACCTTGAAGTTCTTGTTCGTGGACAGGTAGTCCTGGAAGAACATGCCGAAGGTGATCAGCCGGTCGGTGGGGCGCCGCAGCCAGCCGCCCTCCGTTGTAGTGCTGTCCACCGGCACGTTCAGCGAATCCAGTGTGTATACTTTATAAATATCGTTCTCCAGGTCTTCGCGGGTCCGCAGGAGGCCCAGGCTGATCCAGCTTTCGGCGTCCTTCACCAGCTCGCCGAACAGGCGCATTTCCAGGCCGGCGGCATAGGCCTTTGCCCGGTTTTCGCCAAAGTACCGAACCCGCACGTTGTCCAGGTCGTAGGGCACTACGTTGGTCATGTGCTTGTAGTAAGCCTCGGTGGTCCAGCGCATGGGGCGGCCTCCGCCGGTGAAGTTGTAGTCGAAGCCCCACACGGCCTGCCAGCTGCGCTGGGCCTTCAGCTGGGTGTTCACCGAGCCGTCGTAGCGCCGCAGCTCGCGGTAAAAAGGCGGCTGGTGGTAGGCGCCGGCCGCCGCCCGGAACACGAGGTTGCGCTGCCAGTGGGGCTTCCAGGAGGCGCCGAGGCGGGGCGACAGCAGCCATTCACCGTTCAGATCGTTGTAGTTGAAGCGCAGGCCGCCCTGCAGGGTAATGGCCCGGGCCGAGTCGCGGAAGGCGATATTGTCCTGCAGGTAGCCGTTGAACTTATTAACGCTCAGCTCGGCGCCGGACTTCAGTACGCTGAACAGGGCCAGCAGGTCGGGATTATAAGGGAGGGAGTAGCCGGCGGAGTCCTGGAGCTGCCATTCGTCCAGCCGGTCGCTGATGCGGGTGCGGTTGTAGCCGGCGCCCCACTGCAGCAGGTGCCGTCCTTTTTCGAGGCTGCCCTTGTGCGCCAGGCTGAGGTCGGTAATGTTCAGGTTGTTGCGGGCATAATCCTGGTACACGCCGGCGCCCAGGGGATTGACGATGGTGCCGTAGGACGCCTTGGCCCGGTCGAATTCGCGGTCGCCGAACAGGTAGGCCCCGGAGATGTCGCGGTTTTCCTGTTCGTCGTTTTCAAAGCGCGACGCCAGCCACTTGAGGCGCAGGTTTTTGCGGGGCTGGAAGGTGGCGGCCACCCCCAGCATAGCCGTGGCATAGCGGTCTTTTTCCTGGCCGGCAAAATAAATGTCCGCCGCCAGGTTGCGGATTGAATTATAGGTAATGACCGACGAGGTCAGCTGGCTGAACTGCGGCTGCAGGGTAAAGCGGGTGGCGGACACGTTGGCCAGCAGCTCGGCCTGCCATTTCGGGGACAGCTGGTAGTTGACCAGGGCCTGCAGGTCGGAGGAGGAAGGCACGTAGTTGCCCTGGGTTTCCTGGCTGCTGAGCAGGTTGCGGTTGCTGCGGTTGCGGGCGCCGACCAGGTACGACAGGCGGTTGCCCGCAGCCGTGCCCTCGAAGTGAACCCCTTGCTCCAGCAGGCTTACATAGGCCGAGCCGCCAAATTGCTTCGGCTTTTTGTACTGGATGTCCAGCACGCTGCTCATTTTATCGCCGTAGCGGGCCTGGAAGCCGCCGTTGTAAAAGCTGATGTTCTGCACCATCTCGGGGTTGATGAAGCTCAGGCCTTCCTGCTGGCCGCTCCGTACCAGGTAGGGACGAAAGATCTCGAAGTCATTTACATAAATCAGGTTTTCGTCGTAACTGCCGCCGCGGACATTGTACTGCGAGGTCAGCTCGTTGTTGGAGCCCACAAACACTTTGATCAGGCCTTCCACGCCCATCACCGGCGAGGGGAGGTTGATGACGGATTTGGGGTTGAGGCGGATCAGGCCCGCCTCGGTGCGGTCGCGCTGGTCGGTCACCTGCACGCCCTGCAGGGTGGTAGCCACCCGTTCGAGCAGGATGGTCACTTCCTCCCGCTCGCCTTCGTTCAGCAGGAAGTTCTGCTGCACCGTTTTAAATCCGGTATAGGAAAACACCAGGGCAAAGGCCCTGTCGGCCGGCACCTTCAGTTGGAAGTAGCCCGAGTCGTTGGTGAGCAATACCCTTTGCTGCCCCAGCACCGTCACCGATACGCCGGGCAGGGGTTCTTCGCTTTCGTTCAGCACCCTGCCGCCCACGAAGGCCGGTTTTTTCTGGGCCGAAGCGGCGCAAAATACAAGAGTCAGCAGGGGGAGGAGTACGAGCCGGAAAAGTTGCTGCATAACGGAGTTTACGAGTTTACAAGTTTACGAGTTTACGAGTTAGTTCCTGAGTTTCTATGTTCCTGAGTTCCTAAGTTGTCGTAAAGCCGGAAATGTAATGTGTAAAATGGAGATGTTAAACTATAAAACAAAAAGAAAAGGGAGCACATTGTACTCCCTTAAAAAATTATGTTCAATTTCCTTGATTGGTAAACCCGGTGAACAGCGAAACAGAAGAACCTCTGACTCAGGAACTCAGGAACATAGGCACTCAGGAACTAACTCGTAAACCCGTAAACTTGTAAACGCGTAAATTTTCTAAAGTCCCTTCAACTGTCGGATGGTTTGTTTCGGGTCGGCGGAGGCGAAGACGGTGTTGCCGGCTACCAGCACGTCCACGCCGGCTTCTACCAGCAGGGGAGCGTTGTCCACGGTGACGCCGCCATCCACTTCAATGAGCACATTGAGCTTCTGGTCGTCGATCATGCGGCGCAGCTCGCGGATCTTGTCGTAGGAGCGGGGAATGAATTTCTGTCCGCCAAAACCCGGGTTCACACTCATGATCAGCACCATGTCCAGGTCGTGCAGGATGTCCTTCAGCAGGCCTACGGGGGTATGGGGGTTGAGGGCCACGCCGGCCTTCATGCCCAGCGCCTTGATCTGCTGGATGTTGCGGTGCAGGTGGGGGCAGGCTTCCAGGTGAACGGTCAGGATGTCGGCGCCGGCCTTTTTAAAGGCCTCGGCAAAATTGCCCGGCTCTTCGATCATCAGGTGCACGTCGCAGACCTTGTTGGTGGCTTTGCGGATGTGTTCGATCACGGGCAAGCCAAAGCTGATATTGGGGACAAAGCGACCGTCCATTACATCGAGGTGCAGCCAGTCGGCTTCACTTTCGTTCAGCATGGTGCATTCGGCTTCAAGCCGTAAAAAATTGGACGCCAGCAGGGAAGGAGCAACCAGGGCCATTTTGTTGAATTTTGGGGCGCAAGATAAGAGAAGTTCCTGAGTTCCTGGGTTCCAAAGTGCCTGAGTTGGCTGACGCCGGCAACAGGTCCGCCTGTTCACAAGATCAGCGTAACCCGGAAAAGCCGAACGCTCAACTTTTAACCTATCGGAAGCGGGCGTCAGCCAACTCAGGAACCCAGGAACTTACAACTTATCCGCCGCTTCCTTCGCTTCGGACAGCGTCTTATCGAGGCCATACGCCCGCTGGTAGTTCAGTTTGGCTTCTTCCTTGTTGCCGGTGGCCTGCTGCACCTTGCCCATCCAGAGATAGGCGTCGGCGAAGGTGGGGGAGACGGTGGCGGCCAGCTGGAAGGTTTGCAGGGCCTGGGGGTATTGTTGATGCTGGTATTGCAGGCGGCCTTTTTCCATGTAGGCGTCGATAAAGTAGTAGTCGTGCCGGATGGCCTCGTCAAAGAATTCAAGTGCCCGGCGGTCATTGCCGGTGTTGGCGAAATACACGCCTTTAAAGTAATAAGGTTCCGCATGGCGGCCGGTGGCATCCTTTTGAATGAGGGAGTCGGACAGGGCGAGCACCTTTTCATTTTTTGCCTGTGCGTACTGGAAGGCCAGGTTGAAGGCCAGTTCCGCATCGGAGGGGGCGAAGCTGTAGGCTTTTTCCAGTACGGCCAGGGCTTCTGCCGGCTGTTTCAGTTCCTGCAAAAGCGCTGCCTTCAGTTCCAGGGCATCCAGTTGGGCCCCGTATTGGGCCAGGATAGCGTTGCAGACCGCCAGTGCCTGTTGCGGCTGGTTTTTTTCCTGCAGCAGCTTTGCCTGGCTGATGCGCAGGGCAATGCTTTGCGGCAGTGTTTTGGTGGCCTGCTGCAGGAACAGCAGGGCCGAGTCGGGATTTTTAGCGGCCAGCAGCCCGCTCAGTCCGAGGCCGTATTGTTCTTCCGGCTGCAGGGCCCAGGCCTTGCGCAGGTCGGCCTCCGCCAGGGGCGCCTGCCCGTTTTTCAGCAGCAGGGCCGCCCGCCGGTAATACAGCCCGGAGTTTTGGGGTTCCTGCCGGATGCTGTCCGTCAGACTGTTGTAGGGAGGGGCTTTTAATACGGCCTCCCTATCTTCATTATTCCCGTTACACGCAGCCAGCAACACCGCCACCGGCAGGGCAAAGGAAACGTACCATCTCTTGCTCATTGCCCAAAAATAGGAAGTAGGTAGAGAAATGGGGGCAATAGATAATGGACAATAAGCAACAGGCAAGAGGCGAAAGGGTAAACGATAAACCGGGAAACCTGTAATTTTTCGAACGGGAACGCAGAACCAGTGAACAAACGAACTCGTGAACTCGTGAACTTGTGAACTCGTGAACTTCACGCAGGAACTTTGGAACTCTGGAACTTACAGAGTAGTTTTGGCTCCTTTAAATTCCCGTTTATGAATAGTGACCTTTATCAAGTTTTATTGCACCTGCACAGTGTAGGCCGTTGGATTGTCCTGCTGTTGTTGCTTTTCGGCATCTTTAACAGCCTGGTGGCCGGCTCGCGGCCCTTTATCAAGTCCGACAACCGGATCGGCCTGCTGCTGACCATCTTTGCCGACCTGATGTTTTTAATTGGCCTGGCATTGTGGGTGATGGGAGCCCGGGGGCTTAAGGCGATCCAGGGTAGCGGCATGGGCGTGGTGATGAAGGATGCGATCCTGCGGTTCTTTGCCGTGGAGCACATGGTGGGCATGCTGGTGGCCATCGTACTGATGCATATCGGCAAGGCACAGGCGAAAAAACATATTTCCGACCGGGCCAAACACCGCCGTACCGTTATCTTTTACCTGATAGCCCTGGTGATTATCCTGGCGATGATCCCCTGGCCGTTCCGTCCGGCAGGTGAAGCCAGTGGTTGGTACTAATGAAGTTCCTGGGTTTCTAAGTTCCTGAGTTCCTGAGTTGGGCGTAACTCCGGTAAGCGACTGGGTTTCTTAAAACGGGTATGCGTAAAGCATCCCGTTTTGTTTTTATATACACATCAATCTTTCAGACTCTTCAACAACTCAGGAACTCAACAACTCAGGAACTCCTTCCCCCCAGCTCGATCACTTCACAATCCCGGATTTCCTTCCCGTCGATGACAAAGCGCAGCAGGGTGCGTACGGTATGCCACCCCTGGCGGCCGGCGGCGCCGGGGTTCATGTGCAGGCAGTGGTATTTGGCGTCGTACATCACTTTTAAAATATGGGAGTGCCCGCAGAGGAACAGCTGGGTGGGCGTGGCGGCCAGCTCCGCCCGCACGCCGGGGGCGTACTTGCCGGGGTAGCCCCCGATATGGGTCATAAAGACCGAAACTTCTTCGCATTGCCAGCGCAGCTTTTCGGGATAGAGCCGCCTTAGGTCGGGGCCGTCGATGTTGCCATAAACGCCTTTCAGGGGCTTGCGGGCCGCCAGTTGCGCGGCAATGTCCGCCGTGCCGAAATCGCCGGCATGCCAGATCTCGTCGCAGGTGTCAAAATGTTTCCAGACGGCTTCGTCCAGGAAGCCGTGGGTGTCCGATATCAGTCCGATCCGGGTCATGAGGGCCAAAATGAGTTTGATGGATGAAAGCGGCAAATGTAAGGAGGGGGGGCTGGTTTTGGGCAGGAAGTGCAGAAGCGGGGCGCAAGGCCCTGTCTGCCAGCTTAAAAAGAGCTTAAATTGATGAGGTTGGAGCCTCCCTGAGTTCTATTCCCGGGTGGGTTCCAGTATATTTGAAACAGGTTTTCTTGGTTTTCTTTTTTGCGGTCCGCCTGCCTCCGAACCGGCAGGCGGCTGCAAGTTATCCGCAATCCGGCCCCCTTTTTAAGCCCAGCCATTCTCGTCCGTTTCCACATCCGTACCTGTCCGTTTCGTCCGTACCTGAAGTACCCTGGCGAAGGCCTTTGCCGTCGACGGCCTTATTGGTTTCTGCCTTAGTTCTGATAGTTGCCCCCTGAGGTTCAGGGGGCACTGTTTTTTCCGGCCATACAGCAGCAGGGCGTTATTCCTTCAGTACGAACGTGCCGCTGCCCGCGGGGGCTTCCTCGTAGGTCACTTCGAAGGAGGAAGGGAAATAGCCGGGGGGAAGCTCCGCCTGTGTAATGTCTTCAATATCCGGGTGTTCCTCAAAAACAAACTGGGTCTGCCCATGGTCCACTTCCAGGGTCTGACCATCCAAAGGCCCGCCTACGAATCTGGCTAACTTTTTTTCCGTCATAACACGCTGATTTAGTAAAGAACGTCGAGGTTGTTGTTGGTTCCTGTTACGGGGTAAAAGGAAACCTAAGTTAGGGAATATAGTTTTGTAGCACAGCAAACCGCCTGCCGGGACCACGGAAAACAATAATGGCCGTTGTCCGTTATTTTGGTGTAAGTTGGTAGTCGCTAACACCTAAATGCCTGCCTTATGCCCTATTATCATCAATTAGGGGAGGTTCCCCGCAAGCGCCATACCCAGTTCCGCAAGCCCGACGGCGGACTGTATTCCGAGCAGTTATTTTCCACCGAGGGCTTTTCCAACGATTCGTCGTTGCTGTACCACCTTTACCCGCCCACCCTGATCACCAAAACCGGGGAGCCGGTCAGCCGGGTGCCCGAGGTTGCCGAGGAAAAGATGCTGAAGCACCGCAGCTTCGAGGGTTTCAAGATCCCGCCGGCGCCGGGCTTCCTGGAAAGCCGGGTACCCGTGCTGGTGAACAACGACGTCCATATCGTGCTGGCGGCGCCGCAGCAAAGCCTGACGGACTATTTCTATAAAAATGCCGATGCCGACGAGCTGATCTTTGTTCACGAAGGCAGGGGTGTGCTGACGACCATGTACGGCGAGCTCTCCTTCGGCTATGGCGATTACCTGGTGATCCCCAGGGGCACCATCTACCAGGTGCAGTTCGAGGGGCCCCACAACCGCCTCTTCCTGGTGGAGTCGTACAGCCCCATCCGGTTCCCGAAAAAATACCTGAGCCGCAATGGCCAACTGCTCGAGCATGCGCCTTATTGCGAACGGGACATCCGGCCGCCGCAGAACCTGCGGGCCCACGACGAACGCGGCGACTTCCTGGTGCAGGTGAAAAAGAAGGGCATGCTGTATCCCATCCATTATGGCGCCCATCCCTTCGACGTGGTGGGCTGGGACGGCTGCTGTTATCCCTTTGCCTTTTCCATCCACGACTTCGAGCCCATCACCGGCCGGGTGCACCAGCCGCCGCCGGTACACCAGACCTTCGAAGGCAACAATTTCGTGGTGTGCAGCTTTGTGCCCCGGCTGTTCGACTACCACCCCCTTTCCGTGCCGGCACCCTATAACCACAGCAATATCGACAGCGACGAGCTGTTGTACTACGTCGACGGCGACTTCATGAGCCGCAAGCATGTCACCCGGGGCATGATCACCCTGCACCCGGGCGGCATCCCCCACGGCCCCCATCCCGGCGCGGTGGAGAAAAGCATCGGCGCCAAGGAAACCAAAGAGCTGGCCGTGATGGTGGATACCTTCCATCCCCTGATGATCACCCGCCAGGCCCTGGAAATCGAAAACAAGGACTACGTGATGAGCTGGGCGGAGTAGGGAACTGGAGATGAGAATATTAGGATATTGGGAATTGGGATTGGGGATGGGCTTGGAGTTGAACCATAATGGGTTATCTTTGCACGCCTTTTTGAAGGGCGATTTATTTATTAAAACCAAAATTAATGTGCTTATGAGAGGAAAGCTTCTCACCTTGTGCACCCTTATGGCCCTGTCCGGCCAGGCACAGGATTTTTCCGGCTACAGCACCGGCAACTACACCGGTGTCAACAGCGTCTTTTTTAACCCCGCCAACATCGCCGACAGCCGCTACCGCTGGGACCTGAACCTGGTTTCCCTCCATACATTTGTCGGCAACAACAAAGCTTCCTTCGGCCTCCGTAAGGGGAACAGCGCCTTTAATTCCGACAGCCTGGAAGAAAGGGTGCTGGGGAAAAATGCCGGCCCCTCCAGCGGGTTCGTCAACCTCGACCTACACGGGCCTTCCCTGATGCTGAACACCGGCCGGAAGTCGGCCATGGCGCTGACCACCCGGCTGCGGGTGACGGCCAATATGTTGAACCTGGATGGCAAGCTGGTAGCCAGCCTGAACCGCGACCAGGAAGAGCTGGAGGACCGCTACACTATCGCCTCCAATGAAAACATGCGGATCACGGTAAATGCCTGGCGCGAAACCGGCCTGAGCTATGCCCGGGTGCTGCAGGATCAGGGCAAACATTTCCTGAAAGGCGGCCTCAGCCTGAAGTACCTCGCCGGCGTGGCCAACGGCTTTGTCCAGCTGGACCGCTTTAAAGCAACGGCCGTTTGGGAAAAACAACCCAAAGATGACGTCTACCTGTCCAATACCACCGGAAGGATCGCCACGGGATTCGGGGGCATCAACCTGTCGGACCCGGAAGCCGGCGACTTTTTTCAGCGCCAGGGCAGCGGCCTGGGCATGGACCTTGGTTTGGTGTATGAATTTCGTCCCGATCACGAGCAGTATAAAAAGCCCGGAACCGACCAGTGGCGGAACGACCGGAGCAAATACAAATGGAAAGCTTCCTTCGCCCTGCTCGACATCGGCCGCATCCGCTACAAAAAGGATGTGGAACGCAGCGGCGCTTATGACATCCAGATCACGGGCAACGAACGTTTTTACCTGAGCGAAATCGATACGGTGGATGTGGACAGCTACAAGTCCTTCTTCGACGCCAAGCCCCAGTATTTTACGCCGGCAGCCTCCAACGGGGAAAGTGCGTATAATGCTGCCCTGCCCGCCACCCTGCAGGCAGCGGTCGACTACCACCTGTCCAAAGGATTTTATGCCTCCTTTGCGGGCCAGCTGCCGCTGACCGGCAAGGACAAGGTGGCCGGCAGCCGCGCGCTCACCAGCTTTACCCTGACACCCCGCTACGAGGGCCGTGGCTTTGGCTTTTACCTGCCCCTCAATTACAACAGCCTTACCCAGGTCAATGCCGGCATTTCCCTGCGGGCCGGTCCCCTGTTTATCGGTTCGGGCAGCATACTGACCACCCTGCTGGGCCAGTCGAAGGCCGCCGATTTTCATGTGGGCATCCGCGTGGGCGGACTGCAGAAAGACCTGGTGAAAAAAGAGCAGAAGGCCGCCCGGCGGGAAGAGCGCCGGAAGGAACGCCCGAAAAAACGAGCCGATAACGAGTAGGGCGGTAGGGGAGAAAAAGTGCACAACGGGGGTTCTGGAAAAAATCCCCTTCCGGAAGGGTTTCACGGTTTTTTTTTATATTCGGAAAAATTACACACATATGATCAAGATTACAGACCTGAAACCTGGAGATATTGTACATGTTTTGGACGAAGGTGTAGAAAGGGAAGGCACAGTGATGGAAATCAGCCGGGATGAGAATATGGCGTGCATTAACAACGGGGTGCAGGAATTCTGGTATGCGCCGGAAGAGATCGTACCCATTCCGCTGACCGAAAAGCAGCTGTTCCTGCTTGGTTTCGAGCGGCAGGAAACCGGCAACGGCAGCGTCAAATACCTGCGGGGACCCTTCCGGGTGCTGGTCCATGACCCCGGCAACT
Source organism: Huijunlia imazamoxiresistens (assembly GCF_037132455.1). Classification (NCBI taxonomy): domain Bacteria; kingdom Pseudomonadati; phylum Bacteroidota; class Chitinophagia; order Chitinophagales; family Chitinophagaceae; genus Huijunlia; species Huijunlia imazamoxiresistens. Next base: position 156,299 of record NZ_JBBBEI010000013.1, read on the forward strand.
ATACCAACCTGGAGATCTGGTACCGCGAAGACCTGCGGCAGTTTCACCACCCGCTCTACGTGCACGAACTCCAGAATCACTACCTCCAGATGACCAAAGTACACCTTGAAAAGCCGGAAGTGCACTGATATGACGCCCCATTTCCCCCTAAAATTCGGCAATTTTTAAAAAGCTGTTAAAAAAAACAGCCTTCATTTCTTTTTTCAAGCGGAATCTTATATCTTCGCGCTCCCAAAATAAGTATGTCAAAGCAGCCACTAATCAAACAGGACGGAATCATCTTAGAAGCCTTGTCGAACGCCATGTTCCGGGTGAAGCTCGAAAATGGCCATGAAATACTGGCGACTATCTCTGGAAAAATGAGGATGCACTACATACGAATTTTGCCGGGTGATAAAGTAGGTGTGGAGATGAGTCCGTATGATCTGAGCCGGGGTAGAATTATTTTCCGCTATAAATAATCAAATCTGAAATTATACTAACATGAGAGTTAGAGCATCCATAAAAAAGCGCAGCGCCGATTGCAAGATCGTGCGTCGCAAGGGAAGGTTATACGTAATTAACAAAAAGAACCCCCGCTTCAAGCAAAGACAAGGCTAAGAGTTAATCGCTCCTGGTGTATTGTTCACTTAAACTGAAAATTAAAAATAACTATGGCTCGTATTGCCGGCGTTGACTTACCCAAAAACAAAAGAGGCGAAATCGGTCTGACCTACATTTTCGGTATCGGACCCGCTACCGCCCGTTACATTCTTGACAAGCACAGCATTGATCGCAGCAAGAAGGTACACGAGTGGAATGACGATGAACTGGCCGCTATCCGCGGTACCATCACCGATGAACTGAAAGTGGAAGGTGCCCTGCGCTCCGAAGTGCAAATGAACATCAAGCGCCTGCTTGATATCGCTTGCTACCGCGGTCTGCGTCACCGTAAAGGCCTGCCCGTTCGCGGTCAGCGCACCAAGACCAACAGCCGCACTCGTAAAGGCAAACGTAAGACCGTTGCCGGTAAGAAGAAGGCGCCCAAGAAATAAGTGAATAGCTGTGAGCCTGAAGCTATGAACTGCGGAGGGATACAACACCCTGCGGAGTTCATAGCTTACTGCTTATAGCTTATTGCTGTTTCTCCCGAAGCAAAGCGAATGAATGCCGGATGCGGCGCTTCGACGCGGAGGATTCATTCAGTCTCGTCCCACCTGGGGCGGGATCATTTTCCAATTGTAAAGATTACCTGAGTAAAAATGGCAAAACAACAAGCCAGCGCTAAAGCCGCTGCCAAGAAAAGAATCGTGAAAGTTGATGCCTACGGCGATGCCCACATCGTTGCCAGCTTCAACAACATCATCATCAGCCTTACCAACAAGCAGGGCCAGGTTATTTCCTGGAGCTCCGCCGGTAAAATGGGCTTCAAAGGTTCCAAGAAAAACACTCCCTACGCCGCCCAGATGGCTTCCGCCGACGCTGCGAAAGTAGCCCTGGACGCCGGCATGCGCCGCTGCGACGTATACGTGAAAGGTCCCGGTGCCGGCCGTGAAAGCGCTATCCGCGCCCTGGCCAACAGCGGCATCGAAGTGGCCATGATCAAGGACGTTACCCCGCTGCCCCACAACGGCTGCCGTCCTCCCAAGAAGAGAAGAGTTTAATAAAACAGGTACGAGGTTAGAAGTACGAAGTTCGAAGAAAGGAGCAACAGGCCTTCTTCCTCGCTTCGTACTTCGTTCCTCGTACCTCATACTTTTTTAATTGGTTCCCGATTGATTTTTACCGCTTTTACGGATCGGGCGCCCCACTTTAAAAGGCGGAAATGAAAAGTAGACTATGGCACGTTACAATGGTCCCAAGACCAAAATCTCCCGCATTTTCGGGGAGCCCATCTTAGGAAATGGCAAGTGGCTGAGCAAAAACAGCAACCCTCCCGGTCAGCACGGCGCTACCCGCAAACGCAAAACCCTGGGTGAATACGCCCTGCAGCTGCGTGAAAAGCAAAAAGCCAAATACACGTACGGTGTACTGGAAAAACAATTCCGCAAAACCTTCGAAGAAGCTGCCCGTCGTAAAGGCGTAACCGGTGAAAACCTGATCAAGCTCCTGGAAGCCCGCCTGGACAACACCGTTTTCCGCATGGGTATCGCTCCTTCCCGCCCGGCTGCCCGCCAGCTGGTAAGCCACAAACACATCGTGGTGAACGGCGAAGTGGTGAACATTCCTTCGTTCCAACTGAAGCCCGGTGACATCGTTACCCTGAAAGAAAAGAGCAAGGACAACACCGCCATCACCAGCCAGGTGCGTGGAAAGAACCAGAAGTTCAACTGGGTTGACTGGAATGAAACTACCCTGCAGGGTACCTTCATCGCTTATCCCGAAAGAGAAAGCGTTCCGGAAAACATCAAGGAACAACTGATCGTCGAATTGTACTCTAAGTAATCATACTAAGAGCAAAAAGAGGAAAAAGAGAGAAAGAGCAATCGGTCCTCTCGTTTCCTCTTTTTCCTCTTTTCATCTCTTAGCTAAAATCGTAAATATACATACGTATGGCAATTTTAAATTTTCAGAAACCCGATAAAATCGTTCTTCAGAAAGTAACTGACTTTGAAGCTCAGTTTGAATTCCGTCCGCTGGAGCCCGGTTACGGGGTTACCATCGGTAACGCCCTGCGCCGTGTGTTGCTGAACTCGTTGGAAGGTTTTGCTATCATTGGAGTAAAGATTGAAGGCGTGGAGCATGAATTTGCTACTATCCATGGTGTTTCTGAAGATGTGGTGGAGATCCTGTTGAACCTGAAACAAGTACGGTTCAAGAAGATCGTAGACCACGATGTTCAGAATGAGCGCATCATGCTGAGCATCAAAAACAAAACCGAATTCACTGCCGGCATGATCGCCGAAGGCACCCAGTCGTTCGAGATCATGAACCCCGAGTTGCTGATCTGCACCCTGGACAATTCGGTAAAACTGGATGTGGAGCTGACCATCGGCAAAGGCCGCGGTTACGTTCCCGCCGAGGAAAACAAACCCAAGGACGCCCCCGTGGGTTATATTCCCATCGACTCGATCTACACGCCCATCAAAAACGTGAAATACAGCATCGAGAACACCCGTGTGGAACAACGCACCGACTACGAAAAGCTGGTGATGGAAGTAACCACCGACGGCACCATCCACCCCGAAGAGGCAGTGAAGCAAGCCAGCCGTATCCTGATTCAACACCTGATGATCATCACCGATGAGAACATCACTTTCGACAACAAGGAAGAGAAGAAGGAAGACATCGTGGACGAGCAAACCCTGCAGCTGCGCAAAGTGCTGAAGACCCCGCTGGAAGACCTCGACCTGTCGGTACGCGCTTTCAACTGTCTGAAAGCCGCCAAGATCAACAGCCTGAGCGAACTGGTGCAGTACGAGCAGGAAGACCTGATGAAGTTCCGGAACTTTGGTCAGAAGTCCCTGTCCGAGATCGAGCAGGTGCTGAACGAAAGAGGCCTGCACTTCGGTATGGACCTGAGCAAGCTCGGCGTCGATAAAGAAGACTATTAATTACCTTTTTTCCGTAGCGTCCGCCGCAAGGCTGCCGTTACGGAATTTTTTTAAACCCGGCGGTAATTCCTGACACGGTACCGTCGATAAATACAAACTGTCATGCGTCACGGAGACAAAATTAACAACCTGGGCCGTACAAAATCGCACAGAGATGCCCTGCTGAGCAACCTGTCCATCCAACTGATCCGCCACAAACGGATCGTAACCACCCTGGCCAAAGCCAAAGCTTTGCGCACTTACGTGGAGCCCCTGATCACCAAGAGCAAGGAAAACACCACGCACCAGCGTCGCCAGGTGTTTGCCCACCTGCAGGACAAACAGTCCATCATTGAGCTGTTTGACGTGATCAGCCCCAAAGTAGGCGGCCGTCCCGGTGGCTACACCCGCATTATCAAGCTGGGCACCCGTCCTGGCGATAACGCCGAAACAGCCCTGATCGAGCTGGTGGATTTCAACGAAATTTACGGCAAGGGCAAGGAAGAGAAAAAAGAAGGCGCCAAGAGAACCCGCCGCGGTCGCAGCAAGAAAGCTGAAGGCGCAGCCCTCGAGGCCAACGCCCAGCAGCCCGCCGGCGAAACTGCTCCTACCGCCGTTTCCGCTACCGATGCTGACGCGCAGCCCGAAGCTTCCGAGCAACAACCTTCTTAATATTTTGAGAAGCAATTTAAAAAAGGCAAAGCCCCCAAGGCTTTGCCTTTTTTATTTTTATCCACGAAGCAAAAGTTTAACGTTCGTCGAATAGCGGATTTGTTTTTCTTTGCATAATTTTTTAAGAATAAATGGAACAAAAAACCGCAATTTTAGTTTTAGAAGATGGCACTACCTGTTTTGGTAAAGCATTCGGCGCCTACGGCACCACGGGTGGTGAAATTTGCTTTAATACCGGGATGACCGGCTACCAGGAAGTTTTTACCGATCCTTCTTATTACGGACAGGTACTGATCATGAACAACGTGCACATCGGCAACTACGGCGTGGCACTGGAAGACATTGAGTCGGACAGCGTGAAGATCAAAGGTCTGATCGGTCGGAACCTGGAAGAATTGTACTCCCGTAAAAAGGCGGAAGGTTCTTTGGACGATTATCTGAAAAAGCAAAATATTGTCGCCATCGAAGGCGTGGACACCCGCGCCCTGGTAACCCATATCCGCAACAAAGGCGCCATGAACTGCATCATCTCCACCGAGATCCTGGATCCCGAAGTGCTGAAGCAGAAGCTGGCCGACGTTCCCGACATGTCGGGCCTGGAACTGGCCTCCGTGGTGAGCACCTCCCGTCCCTACGAACTGGGCGACCCCGCTTCCCCGGTACGCATCGCGGTGATGGACTACGGCGTAAAACGCAACATCCTCAACTGCATGGTCGACCGCGGCGCCTTCGTGAAGGTATTCCCGGCCAAGACCCCGCTGGAAGAAGTGAACGCGTTCAACCCCGAAGGCTACTTCATCTCCAACGGCCCCGGCGACCCGGCTTCCATGGAATATGCCGTCAGCACCATCAAGAACATCCTGAAAGAGGAGAAGCCGACCTTCGGCATCTGCCTGGGACACCAACTGCTGGCCCTGGCCAACGACATCCCGACCTTTAAGATGCACCACGGCCACCGCGGCGTGAACCACCCGGTAAAGAACCTGCTGACCGGCAAGTGCGAGATCACGACCCAGAACCACGGTTTTGGTGTGGACCCCGAGGCGGTGAAGAACTCGGATAGCATCGAGGTGACCCACGTGAACCTCAACGACCAGTCGATCGAAGGGATCCGCGTGAAAGGCAAACCGGCCTTTTCGGTACAATACCACCCCGAAAGCACCCCCGGCCCCCACGACAGCCGCTACCTGTTCGACCAGTTCATCGACATGATCAAAAACAAGTAAGACAACTGTGCTTATAAATGGATACTCCAAAAGTCCGCGCGGCTTTTGGAGTTTTTCTTTTTATTTGCCTCCCTCAAACCATTTTCAGTTATGAAGATTGCCCTTATCAACGGTCCCAACCTGAACCTGCTGGGAAAGCGGGAGCCCGGTATTTACGGAAGCCAAACCTTTGACGACTACCTGGCCGCCCTCAAAAAGCAATACCCCAACATCGAGTTCTCGTACTTCCAGAGCAACGTGGAAGGCGAGCTGATCAACGAGTTGCAGCGGGTGGGCTTCGAATACGACGGCATCATCATGAACCCGGGCGGGTACACCCACACCTCCGTGGCCATCGGCGACGCCATTGCCGCCATCATCATCCCCGTCATTGAAGTGCACATCTCCAACGTGCATGCCCGGGAAGAGTTCCGAAAGATCTCCCATGTATCGGCCAAGGCGGCCGGCAGCATCATCGGCCTCGGCATGAAAGGCTACGAGCTGGCGGTGGAATGGTTCCTTCGGAAATAAAGCCTAGCCGGCAAGAATAGTAGTGGTGGTTTTAGCAATGTCGGTGCTGACCCGGTGCATAAACTCCAGTTGTTCCTTCAGTTGTTCCTCGTCGGCGGAGAGGGGGGCCTGCCCATGACCGTCGAGGTGGAGGGATTCCGAGGCAGGGGTGGTGCAATCCTGGTCGAACTTCTGGATGCTTTCGCACAGCACCTGCAGGGTCCTTTTCACCGGCCGCACCACTTCCGCGGGGGATTCCGGCGGTTGGGCGCCCACCAATGTGCCCGTTAGGGTGGCGGTATTGGAAAATAAAATGTGGTTAAGCACCACGAAATGGTGGATCTCCTTGATGTGCCGCTGCTTGTTCTTGGGTTCCGACAGCATGCGCTGGAAGGCCGCCGACAGGTTGGCCGAGCTTACATAGACCTGTTTCCGGGCCAGGCGGTACTCGATCAGGTTGATGGTCTTGCCCTGCAGCCCGTCGGCCAGCAGGTACAGGTAGTTGCGGTTGGCCACCAGCATGTTCTGGAAATACTGTTTCAACTGTCCCGCCTCCCAGTTGGGAAACAGCAGGTAGCCGGCCAGCAGGGCAATGCCGCAGCCGATGGCGGTATCCAGCACCCGTTCCTGGGCGAGCGTCAGGAAACCCAGTCCCAAAAACTTGAACAGGATGAAAATAAACGGGGTCATGCAGATCACCGATACCAGGTATTTTACCCGCTGGAAGCTGTAGGTGCCGATCATCAGCAGCACCATCAGGGCGAACAGCAGCCTGCGGCCGGGGATAAAGGCCAGGATCCCCACGCCGATGAGGGCGCCCGCCACCGTGCCGATGATCCGCTCGAAGTTGCGCTGCTTGGTAAGGCTGAAGGCCGGCTTCATCATAAACACGATGGTCATGATGATCCAGTAGCTGTGGTGGCTGTAGGCGATGAACTTGGCCAGCACAAAGCCCAGGCCGGCGGCGATGCCCACGCGGACGGAATGCCGGAAGACCGAGGAGCTGAGGGTCAGGTTGTTGGCAAAGATCTTCGGGTCCAGGCTCTGGTGGTCCACGAAGCGCTTATGGGTGGCGGCGCCCGTTTTGGTCCGTTCGGTAAAGGAGGGATCGAAATAGCGCAGGATGTCGTCGAAGCGCTGGAACATCCGCCGCATATTCACCAGTATTTTCCGCAGCACCAGGTGGCTTTCTTCCGGTGCCTCCTTCATAAAGGCGTCGATCTTCCCTTTCAGCTCCGCCTGCGCTTCCTTGTAATCAAAACCCTTTTCAAACGGGCGGTTGGTCTGGATGGCCATGCCGATGTTGTCCAGTTCGGCAGCCATCAGCCCGATCATGTCCGAAATATGGTTCAGCACGGGGGTGGCGGCATAGCGCTTGCGCAGCGACCGGTAGTCGTAATAGGTGGCGGTGATGTCGTCGAACAGGTCCACCGTATCGATAAAGGCCAGCACCAGCTTGCGGCCCATGGGGGTGGATTCCTTTAAGATTTCGCGGGTCTTGAACAGCAGGTCGCGGGCGGCGTTTTGTTTTTCATTGACGGCGATCTGGGCCGTTACCAGCTTTCGATAGTTCTCGTCCATGTTGGTGGCGCAGTTGTAAAAACCGGCCTTGATGCGCAGGAAGAGGGCCAGCTCGCGGATGCTGTCGCCCAGGGCGCGCTGGGCGGGCCGGTAGGGGCGGGCCTTGTAGGAAAGGAGGCTGATGCCCATATACCAGAGGCCCCCGCAAAAGATCAGGAAGCTGTGCGGCACTACCGCCTCCGGGGCCACGGGCTTGTCCATGGTGAGCACCATCACCAGCATGGCGGCATTGCCTACGGTGGCCGCCCGGGTGCCGTACACGTTGAACATGGAAAAGAAAAAGCTGAACAGCACGATCTCGGCCCCCAGGGTCACCAGGTTCAGGCGGGCAAAGCCGGTGACGATGGCCACGAGAAAGACGAAGAACAGGCAGTACATCATGCCGTTGGCCCGGTGAATGATGGGGCCCGGGGCATCGGCCATGCTGACGCAAAGGGCGCCCAGGGAGATAGTAAGGCCCAGCTCGAACTGGTGAACATACGAAAGGATGAGGGCGGGCAGCAGCACCGCCACCGTAATCCGCAGGCCGTCCTCCAGTTGCTGGCTGTAAAAAAAGTTCCATACCTCCCTTGCCTGAGTCCTGTACATAGCTGTTGTTTTCTTCCCCGATAAAAGTAATGACCATTGACAAAATTCTAACGTCAGCAGAACTGTGCCGGAAAATAAACTGGCCTACCTTTGAAATTATCCCCGGAACCAAACGTTCCTTACTCATTATTGATCACTTATTACTCATTAATCATATTCCTATGCTACAGAAATTCCTGCTGATCTGTGCCTTAATGATTTCCCTGGAAGGTTTTTCGCAATGGAAAAGCTATATCATCGGCGTCAAGGGCGATACCCTGAACTGTGTGGACCAGAAAGGCCGCAAGCAGGGCCGCTGGGTGATCCATGTGGATGAGCTCCGGGGCGAGCGGGGCTACGAGGAGGAAGGCGAATTTATAAATGACAAGAAAGAAGGCATCTGGCGGCGCTATACGCTCCAGGGCGATATCCAGGCGATTGAAAGCTACCGCTGGGGCAACAAGCACGGCCGCAACGTGTATTACAACCACCTGGGCGACCCCCTGCGGGAGGAAAACTGGAAAGCCGTGAACCCCGACAATCCCTACGATACGGTAAACGTGACGGATCCCAACGATCCCCAGAAAGTGATCGCCAAACAGGTGGTGAAGCTGGAAGGTACCACCCTGAAACACGGCACCTGGAAATATTACACCCCCAACGGCACCATCGAGCGCACCGAAAAATGGGTGCTGGACAAGCCGGCCGTCAAGGCAGGTGAGGGTGACGAGCTGGCGCCCATCGACGTGACGGCCGGCAATGGGGGCGAGAACGCCGCTGCCGCCGGGGACGACCCCGATGCCGCCAAGGCCGAGGCCAAGAAAAAGCTGCCCAAGCCCCAGGCCGTGCTGGATTACGAGAAAAAGAATTCCGGCAAGAAAAAGATCCGCGTCCGCGACGGATCCACCGGCGGGTACTAAGAAATAAAGAGCATTTATAGAACATTCGGAAAGGCGTGGGCAACCACGCCTTTTCCCGTTTACAGGGCGCTTTGCGCCTAAAAAACTGCAAACCACACACCCCAAACAACAAACTATTGATTATCTTTGCCGCCCCGGATAAAACAACCGGAATTTTTTATGGACGAAAACCAAATTATTAACCAAAACGCTGAAGGACAGGAGAACGCTCCGGCCGAGCAACCTGCCGCCGAAGGTTCTACAGCGACAACAAATCAACCTGCCCCCGCAGCCGAAGCCGCTGCCCCCAAATTTGCGGAGCCCGTGGAAGAAGTAGCCACTGCTCACGACGATTTCGACTGGAGCATTGACAAGCGCAATGTGGCCAGCTACAGCAAGGAAGAAAAAGAAAAGTACGACAAAGTGTATGACAACACTTTCGTACAGATCAACGATGGCGAACTGATCAAAGGAACCGTTGTCGGCATTACCAAAACCGACGTGGTGCTGAACATTGGTTTCAAAAGCGACGGTCTGGTTTCCCTGAACGAATTCCGCGACGTACAAGGCCTGTCGGTAGGTGACGAAGTGGAAGTGATGGTGGTAGAAAAAGAAGACCGGGACGGTAACCTGAACCTGAGCCGCAAACAAGCCCGGATCACCCGTGCCTGGGAGCGCATCGTGGAAGTACACAAAACCGGCGAAATCGTTACCGGTACCGTTACCTCCAAAACCAAGGGCGGCCTGATCGTAGACGTATTCGGTATGGAAACCTTCCTGCCGGGCTCTCAGATCGACGTGAAGCCGGTAACCGATTACGACCAGTTCGTAGGCAAGACCATGGAGTTCAAAGTGGTGAAGATCAACGAAGCCATCAAGAACGCCGTAGTATCGCACAAAGCACTGATCGAAAGCGATATCGAAGCTCAACGTGCTCAGATCATCGGTCAACTGGAAAAAGGTCAGGTACTGGAAGGTACCGTGAAGAACATCACCGACTTCGGTGCGTTCATGGACCTCGGTGGACTGGACGGTCTGCTGTACATCACCGATATTTCGTGGGGCCGCATCAACCACCCGAGCGAAGTCCTGAAACTGGACCAGAAGCTGAACGTGGTGGTGCTGGATTTCGACGACGAGAAAAAACGTATCTCCCTGGGTCTGAAACAACTGACCCCGCACCCCTGGGATGTGCTGCCTGAAGCCATCTCCGAAGGCGCAGTAGTGAAAGGCCGCGTAGTGAACATTGAAGATTACGGCGCGTTCCTGGAAATCCTGCCCGGCGTGGAAGGTCTGGTACACGTATCGGAAATTACCTGGGCCAATACTCCCATCAACGCCAAAGAGTTCTTCAAACTCGGCGACGAGCATGAAGCCAAAGTGGTTACCCTGGATAAGGAAAGCCGCAAGATGAGCCTGTCCATCAAGCAACTGTCCGAAGATCCCTGGAGCACCATCGAAACCCGTTTCCCCGAAGGCAGCCGTCACACCGGCGTGGTGAAAAACATCACTCCTTATGGCGTGTTCGTTGAACTGGAACCCGGCATCGGCGGTATGATCCACATCTCCGACCTGAGCTGGCTGAAACGCTTCAACCACCCCAGCGAATACACCAAGGTTGCTGAAACCATCGAAGTGGTGATCATGGGTATCGACAAAGACAACCGCAAGCTGCAACTGGGACACAAACAACTGGAAGAAGATCCCTGGAACAGCCTGCAGGATACCTTTGCCGTTGGTTCGATCCACGAAGGCACGATCTCCCGCAAAGACGACAAAGGCGCTATCGTTCAACTGCCCTACGGCCTTGAAGGATTTGCTCCCAACCGTCACCTGGCCAAAGAAGATGGCAAGAGCGTAGGCGCGGATGAAACTGCCGACTTCATGGTTATCGAGTTCGACCGCAATGAAAAACGCATTGTTGTTTCTCACGCCCGTATCTGGGAACAAGCTGCAGCTCAGGAAAAAGACGCTATCCGTAAGGAAGCCCGTGCCGAAGCTGACAAGACCAAGAAGGCTGTGAAGAACCTGCAAAGCAAAGTGGAAAAGCCCACCCTGGGTGACCTGGGTGCCCTGGCGCAAATCCGCGAAAAACTGCAACAGGACGAAAAAAATAAAGACCAACAGCAATAAGCTGACTTCTTTATAAAAAAAAAGTCCCACCGATCGGTGGGACTTTTTTTTTATAAAGAGGTTACCCGTTTACTTCAGGGCGTAGACAACGGTGACGTCGAATTTCAGTTTGATTTTGCGGAAGTCCACGGCGGGAGCGGAGGGGTCGGCTGAGATAGCGACGGCCTCGGTCTTTGCACGCATCAGCACATTGGAGGAGCGGGCATTGTAAAAAGGAACGTAATATTCCACCGGCTCGTTGATCGTTACCACCGGGCCCAGGGCTTCATCGATGGCGGCGGCCAGGTAGCCGGCCTTGTCTTTGGCGGCTTTCAGGGCCTGGATCTTCAGCTGCTTGCGAAACTGGTCGAGCTTGCTGTGCCCCGTGCGCTCGATAAAGAAGTTCTGGGTGGCTTCATCGTCCAGCTTTTCCACCAGGTTGTCCATCTGGGTACTGTTGGACAATTTTACCAGGTAATTGATCGAAGCGTACATTTCATTCTTTTTGTTTTTCTTCCGGAGCCAGGGGTTGCCGTTGAAGGCGTCGTAAGAGGCGATGGTGATGGCCGAGTCGGGCAGGCCGAGGCTGCGGGTCGCTTTTAAAAAGTCGCTTTTGATCTTGTCCAGGCCGATTTTGCCTTGTCCTTTCTTCTCGTATTCGCGCAGGTCCACCTGCACATAGATCTCATCGGGAACTAGTTCCATCTCAGCGCTCCCGTTGACCGTAAGGGTGCGGGGAAAGGGATTGGGAACGATTTGAGCGGTTTGAGCAAAGCCCTGGAACAGGAATAAGACCATTACTAAGGAGAAAAATACTTTTTTCATTGCTTTGATTTTAGAGCTAGATGAACGGGAAATGGTAATTACACACCGATAAAATTCCGGCCGGGGCACTTAACAATATTTAAACACTTAACTTTAACGCCTAATCTGAGGCTGATGAGCTTATCGAAAAAGTTAGGGGAAAATCAATTGATGCGCAAAGTCGTTTATGCCCTCGTTGGCGTCGTATCCTATCCCGCCCTTGCCATTATCAATAAATTAAAGATCTCTGGTACCGAACACCTGGAAAAATTGCCGAAGCGGAACGTGCTTTTTGTCAGTAACCACCAGACCTATTTCGCTGATGTAATAACCTTTCTTCATATTTTCTGTGCCGTAAAATGGCGCCGGCGCAACCGCCTCGGCCTTCCCTTTTACCTGCTCAATCCCTTTACCAACGTATATTATGTAGCTGCCGAAGAAACCATGCGCAGCAGCTGGATCAGCCGCCTCTTTACCCTGGCCGGCGCCATTACCGTCAAACGTACCTGGCGCAAGGAAGCCACCGAAGTGCGCCGCGGCCTCGATGCCTCCGACACCCGCAAAATTGAAAGGGCCCTGCAATCCAGCTGGGTTATCACCTTTCCGCAAGGCACCACCAAGGCCTACGCCCCGGGCCGCAAGGGTACTGCCCATATTATCAAGCACCACCGCCCGATCGTGATCCCCGTAGTGATCCAGGGTTTTTGGCGTGCATTTGACAAGAAAGGGTTGCGCTTTAAAAAGAAGGGCGTGCAATTGTCGGTGACCTTTAAAGCGCCAATGGATATTAACTACGACGCTCCCGTGGAGGTGATCCTGGAGCAGGTAATGGACGCCATCCAGCAAAGCAAAAAGTTCATGATGCAGGGCGCCCATCATTGGAAGACCCAGCCTACTCAGGAAATGTAAAATGCAGAATGTAAAATATAAAATGTAGAATGAAGAAAGGCTCCTTTGAATAGGAAAAGCTATTTCAAATTGCAGGGAACAGTTTTACATTCTTTATTTCATATTTCCTTTCCATATTTTACATTTTAAATTTTATATTCTACATTTTACATTTCCTGAGCTTATTCTTTTACGAAAAGCGCTTTCAGTTCCGAGGCGTCATCGGGCTTCATTTTACCACCCAGGATGAGGCGTAATTGACGGCGGCGCAGGGCGCTTTCGAAGAGCCGCTTTTGTTCTTCGGTTTCGGGCTGCAGCTGGGGCACCCGGCGGGGACGTCCATGCGGGTCAAGCGCCACAAAGGTGTAGTAGGCTTCGTTGCTCTTGTATTTGAATTGCTGCACATGATCCTCTCCCCACACCCGCAAATGGATCTCCATAGAGGTCGTGAATGCCCGGGTCACTACGGCTTCGATATGCACCGTGTTGCCCAGTTTGATGGAGTTCTCAAATGAGATATTATCTACCGAAGCCGTGACTACCGGTGCATTGCAGTGCTTCTGGGCACTGATAGCCGCGGCTATATCCATCCAGTACATCAGTCGCCCGCCCATCAGGTTGCCGTACACATTGGTATCGTTCGGTAACACGATTTCCGTCATCACGGTCAGGCTGTCTTGCGGTTTTCTTACATCCATGCTTCAACTTTGTGCTAAGATAACCACAGCCGCCCACTGATTGGAATGATTTTCATTATGAATAAGGAGAGGGCCCTTACCTATTTGCCAATTAACAAATGAACCAATACCCTTTTACCCATTAATCAATGTCTCCGCTTTTCGACGATACGGCCATTGCCTTTGCCCATAAAACCGATGGGGAGCTGCAGGCGGCTTACCGGCTGTTTTCCCTGGTGCGGTACCCCTGGTTGGTAGGCCTGGGCACCCGGGTGCTCCCGTTGCTGGTGCGGGCTGGGTTGCCGGTAAAAGGCGTGTTGCGCCAAACCATTTACCGGCAGTTTGTCGGCGGTGAGACATTGGAGGAAACGGCGCCGGTGGTGCGCCGGCTGGCCGGGGCAGGGGTGCAGGTGATCCTGGATTACGGGGCTGAAGGCAGGGAAGACGAAACTTCGTTTACTGCTGCCTGTGAAAACTTTTTGCAAGTGATCGATTTCGCCGCTCTCCAGCAGTCTATTCCTTTTATCAGTGTAAAAGTTACTGCCCTGGCCCGTTTTGCCCTGCTGGAGCGTATCGACCGGCTGATGGCTGCCGGCGCCGGCGACCTCGGCGGCCGCTATGACGCCGCACTGGGGCACCTGGTCGCGTCCGAACGGGCCGAATGGGAGCGGGTGGAGGAGCGGATGGAAAAGATTTGCCGGTCGGCCGTGCAACAGCATATCGGGGTGCTGGTGGATGCGGAGGAAAGCTGGATCCAGGGCCCTATAGATGCGCTGGCGCTTCGCCTGATGCAAACCTATAATGGGGAAAAACCGTTCATTTACAATACCCTTCAGCTCTATCGCCAGGACCGCCTGGCCTTCTTAAAGGAAACGGACCGCCTGGCGGTGGAAAAAGGTTTTAGGGCCGGCTACAAGCTGGTCCGGGGCGCCTACATGGAAAAGGAGCGCTTGCGGGCGCAGGAGCGCGGCCTTCCTTCCCCCATCCAGCCCAGCAAGACGGCTACCGACAGGGATTTCAACGAAGCGGTCCAATACTGCATCAGCCGGCTGGACCGCCTGGGGATAATGGTGGCTTCCCACAACGAGGAAAGTAATTTGCAGGCCTTACAACTATTGGAGAAACAGGGACTGCCCCTGAACCACCCCCGGGTGTATTTTAGCCAGCTGTACGGCATGAGCGACCATATTACCTTTCCCTTGGCGCGGCGGGGTTGCAATGTGTGCAAATACCTTCCTTTCGGCCCTGTGGCCGACGTCATTCCCTACCTCATGCGCCGGGCAAGGGAGAATACGGCCGTGCAGGGACAAACCGCCCGGGAATGGAGCCTCCTCAAAAAGGAAATGAAACGCAGGGGCTTGTAATAGGGCTTTGTAACTTAATTTGCATCCTTTTAGACGTTGTCATTTTTAAACGTTGTTCCTTCCATGAAACAATACCAGGACCTCCTTCAGCATATTTTAGATACGGGCGTACAAAAAAGTGATCGCACCGGTACGGGAACTATCAGTTGTTTTGGCTACCAGATGCGCTTTAACCTGGCGGAAGGCTTTCCGCTGGTGACCACCAAAAAGCTCCACCTCAGAAGCATTATCCACGAACTGCTCTGGTTTCTCAAGGGCGAGACCAACATCCGCTACCTCAAAGAGAACGGTGTGCGCATCTGGGACGAATGGGCCGATGAGCAGGGCGAGCTGGGCCCGGTTTACGGCAAGCAATGGCGCAGCTGGGAAGGAGCCGATGGCCAGACCATCGACCAGATCAGCGACGTGCTGCACCAGATCAGGACCAATCCCGACAGCCGGCGGCTGATCGTCAGCGCCTGGAACGTGGCCGACCTGCCCAAGATGGCCCTGATGCCCTGCCACACGATCTTCCAGTTTTATGTATCGGAAGGAAAGCTGAGCTGCCAGTTGTACCAGCGCAGCGCCGACGTGTTCCTGGGCGTGCCCTTCAACATTGCCTCTTACGCGCTGCTGACCCTGATGATGGCCCAGGTGTGCGGCCTGCAGCCCGGCGACTTCGTCCACACCTTTGGCGACGTGCACATCTACAGCAACCACCTGGAGCAGGTAAAGCTGCAGCTCAGCCGCCAGCCCTTCCCGCTGCCCACCATGCGCCTCAACCCGGATGTGAAAGACATTTTTGGATTTACTTTCAATGACTTTACCCTGGAAAACTACCAGCATCACCCGGCTATCAAAGCTCCTGTAGCGGTGTAGAAAAAATATAAAATATAAAATGTAAAATATTAAATGTAAAATAAGGATAGAGGCATAGGGGGAGTGGTTTCAACTTTTAAACTAAAAACGGTGGAAACAGGACGTAAATATGATCTGGAAGACCGGCTCGTGAAATTTGCGATAATGATTTTAGAAGTTTGCGACCTGCTGCCGAATACAAGAGCTGGAAATAATTTGGAAAATCAGTTGTCCAGAAGCGGTACTGCGCCGGCATTGTTATATGGTGAGGTGCAAGCTGCGGAATCCAGAAATGATTTTATTCACAAAATGAAGATTTTACTGAAGGAGTTGCGCGAAACCAGGATTACCCTTCGAATTATCGATGAAAAGCCAGTGGTAGTTCATGAAAAAGTCAAAAGCACATTAAAAGAGTGTAACGAGCTGATTGGTATTTTCACCAAAAGCGTTAGCACAGCCCAGCAAAACAAGTTAGATTAGTTTTGTATGAGGTTCCTCCTGATGCTATATAAGGCTGGCTCTATTTTCCATCGCATTTACATTTTATAATTTTATGTTTTATTCCGCATTTTACATTTTACATTCTATATTTTACATTTTATATTTATGAGAATCAGCCTGCTGGTAGCTGCGGATGAAAACAACGTGATTGGAAAGGACAACAAACTTCCCTGGCATTTGCCCAACGACCTGAAATATTTTAAAAACCTTACCTGGGGCCTGCCGATTCTTATGGGCCGGAAAACCTTTGACTCCATCGGCAAGCCGCTGCCCGGCCGCCGCAGCATCGTTATCACCCGCAACCGCGACTGGCAGCACGAAGGGGTGGACACGGTGCATTCGCTGGAAGCAGCCGTGGAAGCAGCACAGGCCGCCGATGTAAAAGAGATCTTTGTGATCGGCGGCGCGGAGATCTTCCGTACAGCTTTTGCTACCGCCGACCGCCTGTATCTCACCCGCATCCACCATCGCTTCGATGGCGATGTGTTTTTCCCGGAAGTAAACCCGGATGAATGGGAACTGGTGAGCGAACGGTTCTGCACCGCCGATGATAAGAATGCTTACCCCCATACCTACCAGGTGTGGGACCGAAAAAAATAACGGTAATGCGCAACAGGCAGTTATTCCATCCTTTTACATTCTACCTTTTACCTTTTATATTTTACATTTCCCGTGTACAGTTCCTTTCAGTTGGCTGCCAGATACCTGCACTACTACCGTACCGCTGCAAACAGCCAGGGGCACGGCATGCATTCGCCTTTTGTATTTGATTTCATCCTGAACGTGCTGAACGGAAGGGAAAAATATCCCCTCCCCACCGCCATCGACAGCCTGCGCTCCGCCCTGCTCCGCGACCACCGTCCGCTGGACATCGTGGACCTGGGTGCCGGCTCCCGGGTACATACCCCCGGCAGGAAAACCGTACGGCAACTGGCAAAAACGGCGGTAAAGCCCCGGAAATACGGCAGCCTGTTGTACCGCCTGGTAAAACATTACCAGCCCCTGAACATCATCGAGCTGGGCACTTCGCTGGGCGTCACCACCGCCTCCCTGGCCCTGGCCAACCCATTAGCTCATGTAGCCACCATCGAAGGCAGCCCGCAGGTAGCCGGCATTGCCGCCGAAAACTTCCGGCGGTTGCACCTGTCCAACATCCGGTCCCTGGAAGGCAACTTCGACCACCTGCTGCCCCCCCTGCTGCAGGAGGTGCCCTCCCTGGACCTGGGCTTTGTCGACGGCAACCACCGCCTGCGGCCCACGCTGGACTATTTCCACCAGATGCTTGCCCATGTGCACAACAGCAGCATCCTGGTCTTTGACGATATCCACTGGAGCGCCGAAATGGAACAGGCCTGGGAACAAATAAAACAGCATCCGGCCGTCCGTTATACCGTCGATGTATTCTTCCTGGGATTCGTTTTCTTCCGTAGCGAATTCCGCGAAAAACAGCATTTCGTTATTCGATACTAGGAAAGTTCCTGAGTTTCTGCGTTCCTGAGTTTCTGAGTTAGGCGTTCGCAAGAAACAAAAAACTACAAAAGTCTTCAAGACTTTTGTAGTTTGGTCTTTCTTCCGGATGTTCCTTTCCGGAGTTACGCCAACTCAGGAACTCAGGAACTCTCCTTAACTCGTAAACCCGTAAACTTGTAAACTCGTAAACTCCCAAGATCATGTCGCTTCCTGAAGAATTACTGAACTCGCTGGAACAGGTTCCCGGTTTTGACCGCAACGCTTTTGAAGCCGTGCATGCCGGCGGCAGCCAGGAAACTTCGATCCGCGTCAATCCCCTGAAGGTGGCGCAGGAGGGAGGAGGCTGGGACGCGGCGGCCTTTTTTGAGCAGGCCCCCGGCACCGTGCTGACCAAAATTCCCTGGAGTGATACGGGCTTTTATTTGTCCGGGCGGCCGTCCTTTACGTTTGATCCGCTGTTCCATGCCGGCTGTTATTACGTGCAGGAGGCTTCGAGCATGTTCGTGGAGCAGGCTTTGCGGCAGACCGTCGACCTGGGCCAGGCCCTGAAGGTGCTGGACCTGTGCGCTGCCCCCGGCGGAAAATCCACCCATATTCAGTCGCTGCTCTCTGCGGACAGCCTGCTGGTGAGCAACGAAGTGATCCGCAGCCGTGCCGGCATCCTGAAGCAGAATATTATCAAGTGGGGCTGCTCCAACGTGTTCGTGAGCAGTAACGACCCGCAGCATTTTGCGCGGCTGGAAGGCTTTTTCGATGTGATGGTGGTGGATGCGCCCTGCAGCGGCAGCGGTCTTTTTAGAAAGGATGAAGAGGCGATCGGCGAATGGAGCCGGGAGAATGTGCTGCTCTGCTGCGGCCGGCAAAAGCGCATCCTGGCCGATGCGTTTGCCGCCCTGAAGGAAAACGGCGTGCTGGTGTATTCCACCTGCTCGTATTCGAAGGAAGAGGACGAAGATATAACCGACTGGCTGGTGAATGAGCTGGGCTGCCGTAACCTGCCCCTGCAAATCGACCCCCAGTGGGGGATCGTGGAAAGCCGCTCCGAAGGCAGCGGCGCCGCGGGCTACCGCTTCTTTCCCGACAAGGCGAGGGGCGAAGGCTTTTACCTGGCCTGTTTTCGAAAGGAAGCTGCTACAGGTGCTCCCAGGCTGAAGCAGAACAAGCCGGAAAAAGCTACTGCCCGGGAGCGGGCCATCGTCGAACCCTGGCTGAAAAACAGCGAGTTAACGCTCATCAAAGAAAATTTGCTTTATGCCGTGCCGGCACATACTATGGATGAGCTTGGAGCGTTAAAGCATGCCCTGAACATTCAGTATGCCGGTGTGGCGGTAGGGGAGATCATGAAGGAAAAGCTGGTGCCGGAGCATGCCCTTGCGCTGAGCACGCAGCTGGCGCCTTCCGTGGCCCGGACCGAAGTAGGGTACAACGAGGCCATCCGCTACCTGCAAAAACAGGAGGTGGTTTTGGAAACCGCCACGAAGGGTTGGCAGGTGCTGACGTATCGCCAACAACCCCTGGGATGGATCAATGCGCTGCAAAACCGCATCAATAATTACTATCCAAAAGAAATGAGAATTTTAAAACAGTGACCGGACGCTTTTGGAAAATAATTTCCATATTTGTGAAGTTCGGATCGTGAATCGTCAAACGTGAATCGTGAATTTTATTCAGAAGGAGCAACGGTGCGGATTTGTTGTCTGGCGATTAAAGAAAGAAAGGAACGGCTTAATTTAATAGTAACGGTTCACGATTGACGACTTGCGATTCACGTTACAACCTGGAAAAACAAATGTTTTACACATGAAAAAATCTTTGCTCGCCTTATTTATTTTATTTTTTTCGTACCGGGGCTTTTCCCAGTCTACGCTGCAGGTGCACAGCAGTGAAAAAGGTATGTACATATCCCATACCGTTAGCGCTAAAGAAAATTTCTATTCCATCGGAAGGACGTATAATATTTCTCCCAAGGATATTGCCGCTTTCAATTCGCTGGAGATGACCCACGGGTTGAGTGTGGGCCAGACGATACAGGTGCCCCTGACCCCGGCCAACTATACACAGACCAGCCAGGGCGGCACGCCGGTTTATTACGTAGTGGGTGAAAAGGAAGGACTGTACCGCGTAAGCGTGAACAATAACAAGGTGTTGCTGGCCAACCTGCGCAAGTGGAACAACCTGAGCTCCGATGCCATTTCCTCCGGCCAGCAGCTGATCGTCGGCTACCTGACCACCGCAGGCGGCCCTGCGACCACACCGGTTGCCGCAACCCCGGCCCCGGCTGCCCCGCCTGCTGCGCAAATCCCTGCGCCCAAACCCGAGCCCAAAGCCACGGTACAACCGGCAGCGCCGGCCGCCGAGCCGAAAAAGCCTGAGCCGGCTCCCGCAACCGTGCCGAAAACGCCCCTGCCCGTGCCGGCGGCTCCCGCCAAAGCACCCCAGGTGGCTACCGGTGGCGCCGGGTACTTCAAAAGCCAGTTCGACCAGCAAAGCAAAAAGGCTTCCTCCGGCAAGGATGTTACCGCTACCGCCGGCATCTTCAAAACCACCAGCGGCTGGCAGGACGGCAAGTATTACGCCCTGATGGACAACGTCGAACCCGGCACCATTGTCCGCATAAGCAACCCGGGCAACAACAAAGCGGTTTATGCCAAGGTGCTCGGTGAAATGAGCGGCATCCGCCAGAACCAGGGATTGGAAGTGCGCATCAGCAATGCCGCCGCCTCGGCCCTCGAAATCCCCGAGACCGACAAGTTCATCGTAAAAGTGAATTACTAGTTTCAGGCGCCAACAGCGCTGGCTACCTTATTATCGAAACCTCCTCCGGGAGGTTTTTTGTTTTTCATAATTCGTTAACCTGCAGGTAAATTCCCGTTCATACGTGCAGCTTTCTTTTGCCGCAGTAAAACAAAAATCATGATCAACACGTATTCGATCTTTAGCAACGGAGCCGAGCTGGAAATACGCCCGGACGAGGGATTTGAAGACATTTTTTCAGAGAACACGCAAGAATGGGACGCCGCCTTTCCGGCAGGCCGGCGCGAAGCGGAAAGAAGCGCGGATTTCGACCGCTACCTGCTGGAAGAAGAACTGGAGGAAAGCGTTTATTATTAAGGACATAAGAACAAAAAAAGAAGCACCCCGGGGGTGCTTCGCTTGCGGGAGGACCGGTACATCAGGACGCCCGGTATCCTCTTAAAAAATCTTCCACCTTCATCCTCTTTTTTCCCTCCAGCTGCAGCTCTTTTACCAGGATATAGCCATCGGTGCAGGCAAACTTCAGGAAGGTCTTATTATCCGTCTCCACGGTGCCCGGGGCACCCTTGGGTGCAACCGTTTCTTTTGCCGCCCCGTAAATTTTCAGGGTCTTGCCGGCCAGTTCCGTAAAGGCTGCCGGGTAAGGCGCCAATCCGCGCACCAGGTTAAATACTTCCTCCACGGGTTTTTCCCATTGGATCCGGCAGGTTTCGGTAAAGATTTTCGGGGCATGTTTGATTTCAAACGCTTCGGTATCTATTAAGGATCCCTGCGGCACTTCCTGCAGGGTGCCGGCGGCCAGGCCTTCCACCGTTTTCACCAGCAGCTGCGCGCCGATGTCCTTCATCCGGTCGTGCACCTCGCCGGCGGTTTCTTCTTCGCCTACGGGTATGCGTTCCTGCAATAAAATATCGCCGGTATCGATCTGGTGCTGCAGCTTGAAGGTGGTCACGCCGGTTTCCTTTTCGCCGTTGATGACCGCCCAGTTAATGGGGGCGGCGCCGCGGTACTGGGGCAGCAGCGAGCCGTGCAGGTTCACGGTGCCCAGGGGCGGCAGGTTCCACACTACTTCGGGCAGCATGCGGAAGGCCACGACGATCTGCAGGTCGGGCCGCAGGGCTTTCAATGCTTCGAGGAAGGCGGGATTCTTCAGCTTTTCGGGCTGCAGCACGGGCAGCCCTTTTTCCACGGCAAATTTTTTGACGGCGCTTTCCTGCAGCTTCATGCCCCTGCCGGCAGGCTTGTCGGGAGCGGTGATCACGCCCACGATGTTGCAGCCGGCATTCACCAGGGCCTCCAGCGAGGCCACGGCAAATTCGGGCGTGCCCATAAATACAATTCGGGGAGCGGAGGCAGATGGTTCGTTTATTGTTTCGGTGTTCATGAACTACGTTGGTTGAAAAGTGCTGCGAAAATGAGGTTTTAATTTTTTGATACCAAAGCGTCCACTTTTAATTACCGGGCTGGTTATCGGGGTACAGCAGGTACTTTTTGCGGATCTTTTTAAAGGCCTCCAGTTTGGGCTGCCAGCTTTTGCGGATATTTTCTTCCGACACGCCGGCCTTGATCTGCTGCATCAGCGTGGCGTTGCCGGCCAGCCGGTTGAAGTGGTAATCCGTTTCCTGCGGGTTTTCTTTTCTGGTGGTAATAAAGAAATTCTTCTTGTCGGGGAAAAGGCGGTAGGCCTCCAGCAGCCATTTGAGTTGAATGCGGTTGTCCACCCGCTGCAGCACTGCTTCGGGGGTTCCGCCCAGGTTCCAGCCGTAGCACACCTTGCCTTCCTGTTTGGGGTTTTTCACCGTGCCTATGCTGCGGGGCGTGAACGAATAAAGATTTTTGGGCAGGGAGGGGTGGCCGAAGACCAGGAAGGGATCGGTGGTGCCACGGCCCTCGCTGAAGGGCGTTCCTTCAAAAAAGCAGGTGGAAGGATAAATATAAATGTTCTGGATCCGCGGCAGGTTGGGCGAAGGGGCCACGGGCAAAACGTATTTGCTGGCGTGGGTGTAGTGGGCGCAGGGAATAACGGTCAGGCTGAAGTAGGTGGCGCCTGCTGCGTAGCGGGCCGTCATCAGGCGGCGGTAGGCGGCGTTGGCTTCCTTGCTCAGCCATTGTTCGTTCAGGATCATCGTGGCGTATTCGCCCATGGTCATGCCGTACACCACCGGCACGGGCTGCATGCCTACGAAGGATTTGAACTTTTCTTCCAGCACGGGGCCGTCCACGTAAAACCCGTTGGGGTTGGGGCGGTCCAGCACCACCAGCGGCAGGTTGAATTCCAGCGCCGTTTCCATATAATCCTGCAGCGACGAAATAAAGGTGTAGAAGCGGGTGCCCACGTCCTGGATATCGAATACCAGCACGTCCACGCCTTTGAGGTCTTCGGCCGACGGCTTGCGTTTTTTGCCGTAGAGCGATACTATAGGGATGCCGGTGGCGCGGTCGACGGTGCTTTCCACTTTTTCGCCGTCCTGGGCGTTGCCGCGGAAGCCGTGTTCGGGACCGAAGATCACTTTAATGTTCACGCCCTTTTTGCGCAGCGTATCCACCAGGTGGGTGTTGCCGACGGTAGAGGTGAGGTTGGCAAACAGTGCCACACCCTTGCCCTGGAGCAGGGGCAGGTACTGGTCGAGCTGCGCGGCGCCCGGCAGGATGGGTGCTTGCGGCGCGGCCTGCACCTTGGGATTGGTATTCTTTGTGCTGCCAGACTTTTGTGCCGTGCACTGCAGGTGCACCAGGGTTAGGGCACAGCAAAGAAGAGGCAATAACTTTTTCGGAAACAATAAAAGCCGGTTCATGCGGTTCATCAGTTTAAGGGTGACTAAAATAACTGAAAAATGGGCGAACAATTGTTAAAAGAAAGGGGAGGAGAAGGGCCGCAGGGAGTTGAAAGCCAGCAGGAGTAAGGGATTGCCTCCGGGCCGGCGCCGGAAATCTGTTTGTTGGGTTTACGCAGAAGTTATTACCTTTCCGTTTTTGCCCCCTGTCATCTTTTCTGCTGTGCCTTACGGTTGGGGCAGGAGGTGCCCGGCGCGGATGAAAAAAAATTCGTAGACAACAAAAACAATTTAACCATGCAACAAGTAAAAAGCGGTGATAAGGTGCGGGTGCACTATCATGGCAAGCTCCGCAGCGGCGAAACATTTGACAGCTCCCAGGGCAGAGATCCCCTGGAATTTACCGTTGGCGGCGGACAGGTAATCAAAGGCTTCGACCAGGGTGTCATGGGCATGCAGGTAGGCGAGAAGAAAACCGTGGAAATTGAAGTGGAAGATGCCTACGGCGAAAAAAGCCAGGACATGGTCATCGAATTCCCGAAAAACCAGTTTCCCCCGGATATGAAACCCGAAGCCGGCATGCAGCTGATGATGAACAACGGCGCCGGTCAATCCTTCCCCGTAGTGGTAGCAGAAGTGAAGGAAGATACCGTGGTGCTCGATGCCAACCACCCCCTGGCCGGACAGGACCTGATCTTCGATATCGAACTGGTTGAAATCGTGAACAAGCCCCTGATCATCACCTAAGGGTAAAAAGAATTAGGATATTGGGAATTGGGATATCGGGCTTTTGGGATTCTTACCAAAGCTCTATATCCCAATTCCCTTTTTTCTTACATTTAGTTCATGTATCCATCTTACCAATTCACGGCCGCGGACCGTTTTATGCGGTATGTGCAGGTAGACACGCAAAGCGACCCGCTTTCTTCCTCCCAGCCTTCTACCGAAAAGCAAAAAGACCTTTCACGTATACTGGTAACCGAATTGAAGTCCATGGGCATCGAAGACGCCCACCTCGACGAACACGGCTACGTATATGCGACCATTCCTTCCAACAGCGATAAGGACGTTCCCGTCATCTGCTTCTGCTCGCACGTGGATACGGCGCCCGACGCCAGCGGCACCGGTGTCAAACCCCTGCTGCATAAGAATTACGACGGCAGCGATATTGTTCTGCCCGATGATACCAGCCAGGTGATCTCCGCCCGCGAACACCCCTACCTGCAGCAAAAAATCGGGGAGGACCTCATCACGGCCTCCGGCACCACCCTGCTCGGCGCCGACAACAAGGCCGGCGTGGCCATCATCATGGATGCGGCCCACTTCCTGACCACCCATCCCGAAGTAAAGCACGGCACCCTGAAGATCCTGTTCACCCCCGACGAAGAGATCGGCCGCGGCGTGGACAAGGTGGACATCGCCAAGCTGGGCGCCCAATTCGCCTACACCCTCGATGGCGGCGAACGCGGGGCGTATACCGACGAAACCTTCAGCGCCGACGGCGTCAGCGTGACCTTTCACGGCGTCAGCGCCCACCCCGGCTATGCCAAGGACAAGCTGGTGAATGCCCTGAAAGTGGCCGGCACCTTCCTGCACCTGCTGCCGCGCCACGAATTCGCTCCCGAGGCCACCGAAGGCCGCGAAGGCTTTGTGCACCCGGTGCATTTCGACGGCATCGCCGAAAAAGCGACCGTGAAATTCATTATCCGCGACTTTAGCACCGCCCGTTTGCAGGAGCACGAAGCCCGCCTGGAAGCCATTGCCAAAGAAGCGGTGGCGCAGTACCCGAAGGCCACCTACACCTTCGAGGTAAAAGAACAATACCGCAACATGAAAGAGGTGCTGCAGCACCACCCGCAGATGGAAGCCAATGCCCGCAAGGCCATGCAGCGCGCCGGCGTGCCCTTTGAAATGCACAGCGCCCGCGGCGGTACCGACGGCTCGCGCCTGTCGTTCATGGGCCTGCCCTGCGCCGACATTTTCACCGGCGAAATGGCGTTCCACAGCAAGCACGAGTACGTGAGCGTGCAGGACATGAACAAAGCGGTGGAAACGGTGGTACACCTGGCGCAGATCTGGGAGGAGCAGGCTTAACCGTTCGTCCAATCTTTAGGGCGTTCTTCCCCTAAACTGTCTATATTTATTGTACCATTACATAAACCAAACGATTATGGACTTCCTCATCAGTTACTGGTGGTTTATCCTGCTGCTGCTCGTGGTATTCAGCGGGCTCTTCACCATCAACCAGGGCTATATCGGTGTCATCACCATGTTCGGCAAATACCAGAGAGTGGTCAAGCCGGGCCTGAACCTCAAAATACCCCTGCTGGAACAGCTCTATAAAAAAGTATCCATCCAGAACCGCTCCGTGGAAATGGAGTTCCAGGCCGTTACCCAGGACCAGGCCAATGTGTATTTTAAAAGCATGCTGTTGTACGCCGTACAGAATGCCGAAGAAGAGACCATCAAAAAGGTGGCGTTCAAATTCATTTCCGACCGCGACCTGATGCAGGCCCTGGTGCGCACCATCGAGGGTAACATCCGCTCGTTCGTGGCCACCAAGCGGCAGGCGCAGATCCTGATGCTGCGCCGCGAGATCGTGGAGGACGTGAAGGCCGCCATCGACGTGACGCTGGAGGAGTGGGGGTACCACCTGCTCGACCTGCAGATCAACGACATTACCTTCGACAAGGCCATCATGGAGTCGATGAGCAAGGTGGTGGCATCCAACAACCTGAAGGCCGCCGCCGAAAACGAAGGCCAGGCGCTGCTGATCACCAAGACCAAGGCCGCCGAAGCAGAGGGCAATGCCATCAAGATCGCTGCCGAGGCCGAAAGGGAAGCTGCCCGTTTGCGCGGCCAGGGCGTGGCCCTGTTCCGCCAGGAGGTGGCCCGCGGTATGACCGAGGCCGCCGAGCAGATGAAGCAGGCCAACCTCGATACCAACGTGATCCTGTTCAGCATGTGGACCGAAGCCATCAAGAACTTCGCCGAGTACGGCAAGGGCAACGTCATCTTCCTCGACGGCAGCTCGGAGGGCATGGAGCGCACCATGAAGCAGATCCAGTCGCTGATGATCAAGCAGGCCGGTACCGAAACCGAGTACCTCGGACCCGGCAGAAAATTCTAGGCGGCAGGCAAAATTGAGAACGTTAAAATTGGAATGTCACGAAGCGGTGACATTTTTTTTTGTTCTTATTTGCCGAACGAAATATACATTTACGGGCCAGCGTTAGAGTGCCTCGTGTACATTTGCGCAAAAGAAAAATATTAAAAAAGGTAAATATTCGTTATGATCAATTTGCTTCAGACTTTGGATACCGTGAACCAGGCAGCCGGCGCCGTGGTGCAGACCGATGCGAACGCCGACGGGCAGATCAGCCTGGGTGAGTTGCTCGCGCTGGGCGGCTGGCTGATGTTGCCGCTGGGACTGCTTTTCCTGATGACCATTTATGTGTTCTTCGAGCGCCTGATCGCCATCCGCAAGGCGTCCAGCATCGACGGCAACTTTATGAACATCGTGCGGGATCACATCGTCAACGGCAACGTGACCGCTGCCCGCAGCTTTGCCAAGAACACCAACAACCCCGTGGCGCGCATTATTGATAAAGGCATCCAGCGCCTGGGCAAACCCATCGACAGTATCGAAAAGAGCATGGAGAACGTAGGCAAGCTGGAGCTGTACAACATGGAACGCAACCTGTCCATCCTGTCGCTGATCGCCGGCATCGCCCCTATGTTCGGGTTTTTGGGCACCATCATCGGTATGTTCCAGTTGTTCTACCGCCTGGCCACCACCGGCGAATTCACCATCCAGACCATGGCCAACGGTATCTATACCAAAATGATCACGTCGGCTTCCGGTCTCATCATCGGCCTGCTGGCCTATATTGCCCACAGCTACCTGGTAGCCCAGGTGGACAAGACCGCCAATAAAATGGAAAGTTCCAGCGCCGAATTCATCGACATTCTGCAGGAACCCACGAGATAAGGAACAGGTACCAAGTACGGGGAGCGAAGTACGAAGTACAATAACCAACATATTTGTAATGAATATTCGAAGGAAATTAAGGGCGCATACCGAGGTGCATACGGGTCCGCTGAACGACATATTATTTATCCTGCTGCTGTTCTTCCTGATCGCCGCCACGCTGGCTAACCCCAACGTGATCAAGCTGTCGCAGCCCAAGGCGAAAAGCGATACAAAGGCCAAGCAAACGGTGGTCGTGTCCATCGATGCCAACAAGGTTTATTTTGTGGGCACGACCCGGGTGGAATCCGATTCGGCCATGAAGCTGGCCCTGGCGCCGCTGATCCAGAAGGAAACCCAGGATCCCACCGTGGTCATCAATGCCGACAAGACCGTTCCCCTGGAATACGTGGTCGGCGTGATGCGGGTAGCCCGCGAGCTGGGCGCCAAGACCGTGCTGGCCGTGGATAAGAATTCCCAATAGGAGCCCAGCCCATCGGGCCGAACATAAAAAAAGCACTCCTTCATTTTTTTGACGGAGTGCTTTTCTATTTTAAGGATGTTTCGTTCAACTGTTCTTATGCGGGGGCAACCGCCTTCACCATCCGGTGCTTGCCCTGCATGTCGGTGCGCAGCTCGATATCCAGGTAACCTTCGTTTTCAAACAGTGCCACCACTTCCGGCCCCAGGCCTTCGTGGATCTCGGCATAGAGGCAGCCGCCCGGGTGCAGTCGGTGCTTGCCGAACTGGGCCAGGGCCCGGTAAAACAGCAGCACGTCGCTATCGGGGACGAACAGGGCCGAATGCGGCTCGAAATCCAGCACGTTGGGCTGCATTTCCTCTTTGTCCCCCAGGGGAATATAGGGCGGGTTGCTGACCAGGATGTCAACCGTCGGTAGCTGCCGCCGCTGGGCCTCGTCCAAAAAGTCCAGCCCCACGAAGTCCACGCGGATATCCAGCTCCGAGCCGTTGCGGCGGGCCACGGCCAGCGCATCGTCGCTGAAGTCGCAGGCCCAGGTTTCCGCCTTGGGCATTGCTTTTTTCAGGGCCAGGGCAATGCAGCCGCTGCCGGTGCCCACATCCAGGATTTTCAACCGGGTGGTTTCATCGGCTTCCGCCGGCTGGCGGTCAAATACGTCTTTGCCCGATGCTTTGAGATCGGAAACGATCCAGTCCACCAGTTCTTCCGTCTCGGGGCGGGGGATCAGCACGTTCCGGTCGACAAAAAGTTTCATGCCGTAGAACCAGGCTTCGTTCAGTACGTATTGCACCGGCTCGTGGTGCAGGAGGCGGTGGTGGCATTCCGTCAGGTGGTGGAGCTGCTGTACCACCAGCGGGTCGTCGCGGCGGCTGAGCCGGTCCACCCGCGACAGGCCGGTAACCTGCTCCATGACCAGGGCGGCAATATTGGCCGCCTCCCGGCTGTCGTAAATGCTGCTGATTTCCTGTCGCAGCCAGATCTCTGCTTGCCCTGTTTTCATCTATGCGCGTTTAGTCGTGATTCCTCTGTTGTGAATGGAAGTTCGTGAAGTTCGGATAAATCAAATAATTCGTTTTATCCGTATCCATCGTATTTCCGAAATTCGTGCCTTTATTCCTGATGGAGCACGAAATTTACATGCGGCGTTGCCTGGACCTGGCCCTGCTGGGGGGCGGCAACGTAGCGCCGAATCCCATGGTAGGCTCGGTGCTGGTGCACGAAGGCCGGATCATCGGCGAAGGGTACCACCGGCAGTACGGCGGCCCCCAT
The DNA here is from genome assembly GCF_037132455.1 of Huijunlia imazamoxiresistens. NCBI lineage: Bacteria > Pseudomonadati > Bacteroidota > Chitinophagia > Chitinophagales > Chitinophagaceae > Huijunlia > Huijunlia imazamoxiresistens. Next base: position 185,146 of record NZ_JBBBEI010000013.1, read on the forward strand.
GCCGAGGTGAACTGTATCCGTTCCGTTCGCCCCGAAGACCGTCCCCTGATTCCCCAATCCACCATTTATGTATCGCTGGAGCCCTGCGCCCATTTTGGCAAAACCCCTCCCTGTGCCGACCTGGTCATCGAACAGCGCATCGCCCGGGTGGTGGTAGGCTGCCGCGATCCTTTCCTGGAGGTGAACGGCAAAGGCATCGAAAAGATCCGGGCCGCCGGCATACCGGTCGAGCTGGGCATCCTGGAGCAGGAGTGCCTGCAGCTGAACAAACGCTTTTTTACCTTTCATACGGCCCACCGCCCCTACGTTATTCTGAAGTGGGCCCAGACCGCCGACGGCCGGATCGCGCCCCCGGCCACCGGGCCCGATAGCCGCCTGCTGATCAGCAACGCCTACAGCAATCGCCTGGTGCACAAATGGCGGGGCGAGGAGATGGCGATCCTCGTCGGCACCAATACCGCCCTGAAAGACAATCCCGAATTGAATACCCGCCTGTGGCCGGGCCCCAACCCCATCCGGCTGGTGGTAGACAAAGACTTGCGCCTGCCCCCTTCGTTAAAGCTGTTCAATGGAGTCCTTCCCACCCTTGTCTTCAACCTGCACCAACATACCCTGCCCTTTGGAAAGATCTCCGCTACCGACCTGCGGCAACTGGAAGTAGCGTATTATCAAATAACCGAGGACGTAAGCCTGGTGCACCAGGTGCTGAACGCCCTCTACTCCCTGGGCATCCAATCCGTACTGGTGGAAGGCGGCAGCCGGCTGCTGCAATCCTTTATCGATGAAGGCGCCTGGGACGAAGCACGGGTGATTACCGCCGGGGAACTGGCCATCGGCCGCGGCCTGCCTGCCCCCGTGCTGAGCGACTTCCGCTTGGCCCGTATCGAACGCTTTGCCGCCGATACGCATCACCATTATGCCCGCCGCCCCAACGCGTTTGTATAACTTTTGACGATTCACGACATGACCCATTACCAAACGATCGAACAGCCCGCACTGGCAGAATTCAGGGACCGCGGAAGCCGGTTTCTCGCCTATGCATACCCGGTAAAAACGGCGGACGAATTCAAAAAACACCTGAAGGCGCTGAAGGAAGAACATCCCAAGGCCGTGCACCATTGCTTTGCCTACCGGCTGGGCATCGACAAAAATAACTTCCGCTCGAGCGACGACGGCGAGCCCTCCGGATCGGCGGGCAAACCCATACTGGGACAGATCGACAGCAAGAACCTCACCGACGTGGCGGTAGTGGTGGTGCGGTATTTCGGCGGTACCCTGCTGGGCGTTCCCGGGCTGATCAATGCCTATAAAACCGCCACCACCCTGGCCCTGCAGCAGAGCCCGGTAGTGGAAAAACCCGTGCTGGTAGCCTACGAGCTGCAGTACGACTACACCCTGATAAACGAGGTGATGATGGTGGTCAAACGCTTTGGCTGTACCGTATTTCAGAACGAAATGAAGCTGTTCTGCCGCCTGGAGATCGGCATCCCCAGGGCCGAAGAGGCCGCCTGCCTGCAGCAGTTCCGGCAGCTGCACCAGCTGGAGGTAAAAAAGCGGTAAAAATCTTTTTGTTACTTTAGCCCCCGGAAATGAGCGGGAGGAAGATCCCGGAGGGTAAGGAACTGAGGTTCAGGGGAAGGATACTGACGAAAATCACCTGTGCGTCAAATTTTGAATGTTTCATAAATAAACCAATCCATTATCTTCGTCCCGCATTAACAAATTTTAAAAACAATTTTTTTTTCTTATGAGTTCAGTTAAAGTAGCCATTAATGGTTTTGGCAGGATCGGCCGCCTGGTGTTTCGCCAGATCTTCAACATGGAAGGTATCGAGGTGGTTGCCATCAACGACCTGACCAGCCCCAAGGTTTTAGCCCACCTGCTGAAATACGATACTGCTCAAGGCCGGTTCAATGAGACGGTGAAAGCCACCGAAAACTCCATTGTGGTTAATGGTGATGAAATTAAAATTTACGCTCAGAAAAACCCGGCTGAAATTCCCTGGGGCCAGCACGATGTGGACGTGGTCCTGGAATGTACCGGTTTCTTTACCGATAAAGCTAAAGCCGAAGCCCACCTGCAGGCCGGCGCTAAAAAAGTGGTGATCTCCGCCCCCGCCACCGGCGACCTGAAGACCATCGTTTTCAACGTAAACCACGAGATCCTGGACGGCAGCGAAACCGTGATCAGCTGCGCTTCCTGCACCACCAACTGCCTGGCTCCCATGGCCAAGGTGCTGGACGATTCCTTCGGTATCGTAGGCGGTCTGATGACCACCGTGCACGCGTACACCAACGACCAGAACACCCAGGATGCCCCGCACCCCAAAGGTGACCTGCGCCGTGCCCGTGCCGCTGCCCAGAATATCGTTCCCAACAGCACCGGCGCCGCCAAAGCCATCGGCCTGGTACTGCCCAGCCTGAAAGGCAAACTCGACGGTACCGCTCAGCGTGTTCCGACCCTGACCGGCTCCCTGACCGAGCTGACCTCCATCCTGGGCAAGGAAGTAACCGTGGAAGAAGTAAACGCTGCCATGCAAAAAGCTGCCAACGAAAGCTACGGTTATACCGAAGACGAAATCGTTAGCGGCGACGTGATCGGCATGCACTACGGCTCGCTGTTCGACGCCACCCAGACCAAAGTACTGAAGGTAGGCGGCCAGCAACTGGTGAAAACCGTAAGCTGGTACGACAACGAAATGAGCTATGTATCGCAGCTGGTACGTACCGTTCACTTCTTCGCAAAACTGATCCAAAAGTAAAGCGGATGCCGGTTAAGGGAAATCATCCTACCATTGGTTGCTGCTCCCTGCCAAACCGGGCTGAAGCGTTCTACACCAACGTTTCGATCTTTATTCAATAAGGTAAAAGGGCTTTCTTACGGGAAAGCCTTTTTATTTAAACACTTTCAACGTATGTCTAAATTCTCTGATTATAATTTCTCCGGCAAGAAAGCCCTGATCCGCGTGGACTTCAACGTACCGCTGGATGCCCAGTACCAGATCACCGACGACACCCGCATGCAGGCGGCGATCCCCACCATCAAAAAGATCCTGGCCGATGGCGGCAGCGTGATCCTGATGTCGCACCTGGGCCGCCCCAAAGAAGGCCCTACCGAAAAGTATTCGCTCAAACACCTGGTGGCCCACCTGGGCGAGCTGGTGGGCGCTCCCGTGCAGTTCGCCAACGACTGCATCGGTGAAGAAGCCATCCACAAGGCCGCTGCCCTGAAGGCCGGCGAAGTGCTGCTGCTCGAAAACCTGCGCTTTTACAAGCAGGAAGAAAAAGGCGACGAAGGCTTTGCCGAAAAATTATCCAAGCTGGGTGACGTCTACGTGAACGACGCCTTCGGTACCGCCCACCGCGCCCACGCCTCCACGGCCGTGATCGCTCAATTCTTTCCTGCCGAAAACCGCATGTTCGGCCTGCTGATGGAAGGCGAAGTATCCAGCGCCGAGCGCGTGCTGGCCGGCGCTGAAAAACCCTTTACCGCCATCATCGGCGGCGCCAAGGTGTCCGACAAGATCCTCATCATCGAAAACCTGCTGGAGCGCGCCACCGACATCATCATCGGCGGCGGCATGGCGTACACTTTTTTTAAAGCCTGCGACGGCCATATCGGCAATTCGCTGGTGGAACTCGACCGCCTCGACATGGCCCGCGACCTGCTGCGCAAGGCCGAAGAAAAAGGCGTGGTCATCCACCTGCCTTCCGACTCCATCATCGCCGACAAGTTTGCCAACGAAGCCAACATTTCCTCTTCGCTGAGCAACACCATCCCCGACGGCTGGATGGGCCTCGACATCGGCGTCATGGCCTGCGAGCAGTTTACCAAGATCATCCACGCCTCCAAGACCATCCTCTGGAACGGCCCGATGGGCGTGTTTGAAATGGAAAAATTCCAGCACGGCACCAAGACCATCGCCAAGGCGGTAGCCGAAGCCACCGAAGACGGCGCCTTCTCCCTGGTCGGCGGCGGCGACAGCGTGGCTGCTGTGAACAAGTTCGGCCTGGCCGAGAAAGTGAGCTATGTGTCCACCGGCGGTGGCGCCATGCTCGAATACTTCGAAGGCAAGGAACTGCCCGGTATCGCAGCCGTAAAATAGACCGGCAACCGGCAACTTTTGAGTTGGCCCGCTGATCCCCTAAAAAGCACGCCTTCCGGCTGGAGGGCGTGCTTTTTATTTATCCCTTCTTCCCGATCATAATGATTTTATCCTTTCCCCCACCGTTGCTGGTGCCGACAAACACCCGGCCGTCGGGGGCCACGCAAACAGAGCGGAGACGGCCGTACTTGCCGTTAAAGAGTTCCGCCTCGCCGGTAATGGCCGTCCGGCTTTCGTTCAGCTGCAGCTGGTACATCCGGCTGTTTTTCAGGGTCACCAGCAACAGCGACGACTTCCATTGGGGAACCAGGTCCTTGTCATAAAAGGCCAGGCCGCAAACGGCCAGGGTAGGGGTCCAGGCACGAAGCGGTTCCTTTATGTTTCGTTCCGCACAGAGGCGCTGTTCGGCGGGGGTGTTGCAGGGGCCCTGCACGTCGGGCCAGCCGTAATTCCTTCCTTTTTCAATCCGGTTGATCTCGTCGTCGGTGCTGGCGCCGTGCTCGGAGCTGAACAACTGGTTATCCACCAGCACCAGCCCCTGCGGATTGCGGTGTCCCCAGCTCCAGACCGGGTTTTGGGGAAAAGGATTGTCGGCCGGGATGCTGCCGTCGAGGTGGAGGCGCAGGATCTTCCCGTTCGGGGAAGCCGTATCCTGGGCCAGGGCCCGGGTGGAGGCATCGCCGGTTGAAATGAAGAGCTTGTCCTGCTGGATAACCAGCCGGCTGCCGTTGTGGATGGAAGCAGCCCGGATGCCGTCCAGCAGGATCGCCGGGGCCGCCAGCGTGGTCCCGTTGTAGGTAAACCGTACCACCTTTTCCCGGTAGCCGGCATTGCTTTGGTAGGTATACACAACGTACACATAGGGTTGGGTGGCAAAGTCGGGATGCAGCGCCATGCCCAGCAGCCCTCCTTCGCCGGAGCTGTGCACATCGGGAAGGGATAAGAGGGGAAGGACCGCACCGTTTGCCGGGTTGACCCGGCTGATGTGGCCGCCCCGCTGCGTGATCCACAGGAAGTTGTCCGGCCCCCAGACGATTTCCCAGACATGGTTCAGCTTGTCGGCCACCACTTTTTCCTCCAGCTCCACCGGGGCGGACGGGGAAAGAGGTGCCGGGGGCGGCTCCGGCAGGGAATTGGTAGCTTTATGGCAGCACAGAAAGCCGGCAAGAACGGCTGTCAGGCAAAGAGCGAGCTTTTTCACCGGAAGACATTTTGTCTCTATCACCGGAAAAATTGTGCCTTGGAATAAAATATGCTTCAAGCACAGTTATCTTTAAACTCAAATATTTATTCAACAAATCAAGAAACACATGAAAGGACGTTCGCTGACTACGATAATCGTTATTGGCATTATCGTGATCTTTTTGTTCTGGGGGTGCGGCAGTTACAATAACATGGTGAAAGAAGACGAGGCGGTAAAGAAATCGTGGAACTATGTGCAGTCGCAATACCAGCGCCGTGCCGACCTCATTCCTAACCTGGTCAATACCGTTAAAGGCGAAGCCAACTTTGAACGCGGCACGCTGGAAAGCGTGATCAACGCCCGGGCCCGTGCTACCTCCATCCAGGTGAACCCCGAGGACCTGACGCCCGAAAAGCTGCGGGAGTTCCAGGCGGCGCAGTCGCAGTTGTCGCAGGCGCTCGGCCGGCTGCTGGTGGTCAGCGAGCAATATCCCACCCTTCGTGCCAACGAGGCGTTCCGCAACCTGCAGGCGCAGCTGGAAGGAACGGAGAACCGCATTGCCGTGGCCCGCAACGACTTCAATGACGCCGTTCAGACCTATAATACCAAGGTGCGTACCTTTCCCACCAACGTCTTTGCCGGCATGATGGGCTTCCATCCCCGCGAAGGATTTACGGCCGACCAGGGTTCGCAAAACGCTCCCAAGGTGGATTTTGGGGAACGCCAGCCATCGGTAAATTTTGATACCAATAAATAAGCGCCGTGAAACTGTTCCCCTGGCAAAAGCAACGAGAATTCTTTTCTCCGGAAGAAAAGGAACAACTCATGGACGCCATCCGCAAAGCCGAGCAGCGTACCAGCGGCGAGGTGCGCCTCTTCATTGAGTCGCGCTGCCGCTTTGTGGATGCCCTGGACCGGGCGCGGGAGATCTTTTCCCGCCTCGGCATGGAAAAGACCGAAGCCCGCAATGCGGTGCTGGTGTACGTAGCCGTGGATGACCACCAGGTGGCCGTATTCGGCGACGAAGGCATTCACCGCGTGGTGGGGCAGCAGTACTGGGAGGCGGAAGTCGGCAAAATGCTGGCACGCTTCCGCGAGGAACACCTGGCAGAAGGCATTTCCCTGTGCATCACCGACATCGGCGACGCCCTGCACCACTTTTTCCCCTACGACCGGGATACGGATAAAAACGAATTGCCCGACGACATCATTTTCGGGAAGTAGCCTTTACCCTTACAACCGGACGATGTTTCCGGACTGGAATAACCTACATGAAGAAGATTGCCCTTTTCTTACTGGTATTGTGGAGTGTGTGCGCCCAGGCGCAGATCGATAAGGTCATTCCCCCGCGGCCACAGCCGCAGCGGCTGGTCAACGACCTGGCCAACGTGCTCACCGACCTGGAGGAGCAGGCGCTGGAGCAAAAGCTGGTGGCCTACGACGACAGCACCTCCAACCAGATTGCCGTAGTTACCCTCCCCACCATCGGGGATTATCCCCTGGAAGACGTGTCGTTGCAGATCCTGCGCCGCTGGGGCGTGGGAGGGAAGGACAATAATAACGGCATCGTCATCCTGGCGGTCGTCAATGACCGCAAGGTGCGGATCGAGGTCGGCTATGGCCTGGAAGGAGCTGTCCCCGACATTACCGCCAAAACCATTATCGAGCACGACCTGTTGCCCCGGTTCCGCGAAGGAGCCTATTACGAAGGGGTGGACGCGGCGGCGACCTCGGTGATGAAGGCCGCGGTGGGCGAATACCATGCACCGGAAGGATATGCCCAGCGGAAAAAGGGCAGGAGCGGGGGCCTGAGCTTTGGAAAGATCCTCATCGGCTTTATCGTGCTCTGGGTGCTGCTGGGCATGTTCGGCGGCGGTGGCCGGGGCGGTGGCGGCTTTATGTCGCGCCGGGGCTACCGCACCTTTGGCGGTCCCATAATCTTCCCTACCGGCTTTGGCGGCGGCGGCGGCTGGGGCGGCGGCGGTGACAGCGGCGGCGGCTTCGGTGGTTTCGGCGGCGGCAGCGGCGGCGGCGGCGGCGCCAGCGGAAGCTGGTAAAACGGCCCAAAAAAATGAAAGCCCGGAAGTGCAGCAAGGACTGACTTCCGGGCTTTGTCGTTCAGGGGGCAAAAGCCTATTTTTTCTCTTTCAGGGATTGTTCAATGTAGTCGCCCTGGTCCTTTTGTCCGCTGTTGTCCTTGGCCTTCTGGATGTTCCGCAGCAGGGTGTCCAGCACGGGCGCCAGTTGTTCCTTATAGGTTTCCGGCACCTGCTCTTTGAATTGCAAAATATCGTTCACGCCTCTTTTGAAGGTTTCCAGCGATTTTACCTTTACCAGGAAAGTCACCAGCGGTTTCAGCGCGTCGAATTTTTCCTGGCCGAAGGGCATGGCTTCAAAGTTGCCCAGGATGAGCCCGGCGCTGGATTCGTCGCCGGCAGCGACCATGGTGCGGGTAACGGCTTCCGCCAGCTTTCCTTTTACCGGTTGCTGCGCCAGGCGTTTGGCCTCCGTCAGTGCCAGTGAGCTGTCCAGTTGGGCCAGGCCGTTCAGGGCGTTGCCGGAAACGGTGTACGAGGAGTCGTTCACCGCTGCCTTAAAGATCGGCAGGTGCCGGGTGTTGCCGTATTCGGCCAGGCGGTCCAGGGCGGCTGCTTTCGTCGTCCTTTTGCGGTCGTTTTTGGCGATGTCGGCCAGCAGGCTTTCCGCCCGTGTTTTGATGGCCTCCCGGCGCAGGTCCAGGCTGCCGATGGCCCATTCGCGCAGGCCGGCGAACGGATCTTTCAGGGCCAGCAGCATCAGCTCTGCCGCTTTCGGCTCTTCCTGTTTTTGGGAAGCGGCTACCAGGGCTTCCTTGCGGTCGGCATAGTTGCGGGCATTGCGGAACTGGAACAGGTATTCCTCAAAAGTTTTGTTTTCCTTTTTCTCTGCCAGCAGTGTTTTCTCGGCGTCAAAGTTCACCAGGTCGGGACGGGAGGCGGCTGCAAAGCGGAAGGTATCCACTTTGTTGTCTACCCAAACGGTGTAGCGCTTGCGGTCGCCGCCCTGGTACACGTCTACCGCTGCGGGGAAGCGGAATACCTTGTTGCCCCCCTGCGTCTGGCTAACGGTCACGGTTGCCTGTTTGGTTGCCCCATCGTAGCCGTAAGTGATGTTCAGCTTGGGGTGACCGCTGCCGTAATACCATTGGTTCCAGAACCAGTTCAGGTCCTTGCCGGTCACCTCTTCGAATGCCAGGCGAAGCTGCTGGGCTTCGGCCGCCTTGAACTTGTTGGTGGTCAGGTACAGGTTCAATGAGCGGAAGAAGGCGCTGTCGCCCACGAAGTTGCGCAGCATGTGCAGGATGCGGCCGCCCTTGTTGTAGCTGACCGCGTCGAACATGTCTTCCTTGTCGGCATAATGGAAGCGCACCAGGTTTTTGGCGTCGCTGCCGCTCCGGACATACCCATTCATGTCTTCGAAATGGTGTTCGTCGGCTGCGTCCTTACCATATTTATATTCCAGCCAGAGGTATTCGCTGTAATTGGCAAAGGACTCATTCAGCGTCAGGTTGCTCCAGCTTTCGGAGGTCACCAGGTCGCCGAACCACTGGTGAAACAGTTCGTGGGCGATGGTGCGTTCCCAGCGGTTGGTATCGGCCAGCTCGCGGGCATCCTGCTGGGCCGACTCCTGGTGCAGGGTGGCGGTGGTATTTTCCATGGCGCCGCTCACGTAATCCTTACCCACGATCTGGTTGTACTTGACCCAAGGGTATTCCACGCCGGTGATCCGCGAAAAGAAGGCCATCATTTCCGGGGTGTGGCCAAAGATCCGGCGGGCAACGGGGGCATATTCCTTTTCCACGTAGTAGGCCACTTCCTTTCCTTTATAGCTGTCTTTTACAATCGCGTAGTCGCCTACGCCCATAAAGAACAGGTAGGGGGCATGGGGCAGCTCCATTTTCCAGTAATCCGTACGGGTGCCGTCGGCATTTTTTTTCTGGCTGACCAGCTTGCCGTTGCTCAGCGAAACGTACTTGTCCGGAACGGTCAGGTAAAAGTCCTGTGTGGTTTTCTGGTTGGGTTTGTCGATAATGGGGATCCAGACCGAGTTGGCTTCGGTTTCGCCCTGGGTCCAGATCTGGGTGGGCTTGTTTTTTTCCTCGCCCCGCGGGTTAATGAAGTAGAGACCTTTGGCATCGGTGATGGCCGCGCTGCCTTTGGCCGAGTATTGGTCGGGTTTCGCCGAATAATCGATAAATACTACGTATTGTTCGCTTTCTTTATAGGAGCGATCCAGGGAAATTTTCAGTTGCTGCCCGTCGTAGGTGTACTTCAGCGGCAGGTTCTTGCCGCCCTTTACGAGGGCCACTTGTTTGATATCCATTCCCTTGGCATCCAGCAGCAATGAATCTGTGGCATAGAAATGCGGTTTTAACGTCAGCCAGGCCTTCCCGTACAAATACGAATGGGCGTAGTCGAAACGGGCTTCCAGCTTTGTGTTCACCATGTCATTCACCCGGTCTTCGGCCGCCCGGTATACCCTCAGGGGTTCGGCCGTCGGGACGGGGGCAGTTTGGGCCACCGCCGTGCCGATCGTCAGGCCGTAAAGAAATGTTAAAACCAGTTGCTTCATATTGATTTTTTGATGGCGGTAAATATAGCGGAAAGCCAAACGCCTGTTAACAAAACTTGATGAGAGGCGGGTTGGTTACTTACATGGTAAACTTGTAATTTTGAGAATTATGAAAAAGTTCCTGCTGTTCGGTCTTGCTCTTGGCTTGTACAATACGGTCCTGCATGCACAGAAAGTGCATTTTATCTACCTGCAGTCCGAGACGGCTGCTCCATTCTACCTGAAAATGAATGGAAAAGTGTATAGTTCCAGCAGCCAGGGATACCTGATTCTTCCCAGCCTGACGGACAGTACCTATGCTTTTCATATCGGCCGCCCGGGTGGCCAGTCGGAACCCAAATTCGCCGTGACCATCAACCATGCCGACCGGGGCTTCCTGCTGAAGAACGTGGACGGGGAACTGAACCTGTTCGACCTGCAGTCCCTGAGCCTCAGCAAACCCGTACAGGAGCAGGCCGGCGCTTACCAGATTATCCAGAAGAACGACCGCTTTTCCCAGTTGCTGGCCTCGGCCGCGGGTGATCCCAGCCTGCTGCAGGAAGTGGTGGCCATTGCGCCGGAAAAAGGAAGCCTGAAGGAAAAGGCCGAAGCCGTGGCCAAGGAGCAGGCAAAGCCCAAGCAGGAGCAGTCCGGCAAGGCCTCCATTACGCCGCCTGCCAGTAAGGAGCCGGCGCCCGTTGCCGCCAAGGAGCCTGCTGCCAAAGAAGTTACCGCGCCGGCGCCCGTCCCCGTGGCGGAACCCGAAGCCGCCAAACCCGAGCCCTCGAAGCCCGAACCGGTAAAGACCGAAGCCCAAAAAGAAGCCGGCGGTCCCCATGCCCCGGCTACCAGCATAGCTGCCGTTGTTCTCGAAGCGCCTAAGGAAGCCCCCAGGGCGGCCAAAGCGCCCCGGGAGGAACCGCAGGAAGTTTTTGTGAAATCCGTTGTCACCCGTCGCTCGGAAAGCTCCCAATCCGGCGGTTTCGGACTGGTGTTCCTCGACACCTATAAAGGATCCACGGATACCATCCGCTTGTTTATCCCCAACCAGAAGGAAGCCTTTCGTCCCGCAAAGACAGCTGCCCAGGAAGTGAAGGCCCCCGAAAGCCAGGTGGCTCCTGTCGCCAAAACCGAAGAGCCGGCTACCGCGGCCGCCCTGGCCTCCCATCCGCCCGCCGGCTGTCCCACCCAGGCCAGCGAAAAAGAATTTTTCCGCCTGCGCAGGAACATGGCCAGTAAGGAAGGAGAGGAGCAGATGATCGTGGAAGCCAAGAAAGCCTTTAAAAGCAGGTGTTTTACTACCGAGCAGGTGAAGAACCTCAGCGCCCTGTTCCTGACGCCCGCCGGCAAATACAATTTTTTTGATGCCGCCTACCTGCATGTGGCCGACCGGGAAAAGTTTTCTTCCCTGGAAGGAGAGATCAGCGACCAATATTTTGCCAACCGTTTTAAAGCTTTAATCGCCCAATAGTTCCGGATGCCCCGTTTTTTTCTCGAGGTGGCTTATAAAGGCACCAAATACTGTGGCTTCCAGGTACAGGAAAATGCCCAGACGATCCAGTCAGAAGTAGAAAAAGCATTTGCTACGTTGCACCGCCGACCGGTTTCCCTGACCGGTTCCTCCCGCACCGATGCCGGCGTACACGCCCTTCAGAATTACTTCCACTTTGACGACGACCAACCGATCAGCCCCCATTTTACCTATAAGATGAACGCCATCCTGCCGAGGGATATCGTTGCCGTCCGCTTGCTGCAGATGCCGCCGGAAAGTCACTCCCGGTTCGAAGCCACCAGCAGGGAGTACGAGTACCGGATCTACCGGGAAAAAAATCCCTTTTTGCAGGGCATTTCTCTTTTTTACCCCTATGCCCTTGACCTTGAGTCAATGCAGCAGGCTGCTGCCCTGGTACAGGAGCAAACGTATTTCTTTGCATTTTCCAAGACGAACACCCAGGTAAAGAACTTTTATTGCACTATTCACAAAAGCCAGTGGTTCTGGCGAGGGGAGGAGCTGGTATACAATGTGGAGGGGAACCGGTTTTTGCGGGGCATGGTGCGGTTGCTGACCGCCACGATGCTGAAAGTAGGGCGGGGGAAGCTGACCCTGGACCAGTTTGCTGCTTATTTTTCTACGGGGGAGAAGTGCGGGCATTCCATTGCCGCGGACGGTTTATTTTTAAAGTCGGTTCGTTACCCCGCGCATTATTTTGAGGGGGCACAGGAGCTTTCCTAAAATTTTTGAAAAAACCGGGTAAATTTTTTTTGCATTAAAAAAACCTTTTTTAACTTAGCCGCCGGCTCTGAAAAAAAACGCCAGTTTTTGCGGGGTCCGGCAAGTTTTCTGAAATAATAGTTGGCAAAGAATAGCTGAGCTCTTATCTTTGCGGCCCGCTAAACGAAACAGCGGTGGTTCTTTGGAAAGGGTTGAACAGAAGTGAAAAAGAAAGGTCAAAACTTGAAAAAAGATTTGGCCGGTTGAGATGAAAGCTGTTACCTTTGCACCCCGCAAACGAAAAGCGGAAGT